>NZ_JBNHGL010000077.1:0-12142 GCF_059091245.1 Arthrobacter sp. Y3225116 | reverse complement strand
CTCGAACGCGTTGGCGGCCTTCTTCACCTCCTCGGTCAGCTGGGCGTAGGTGTACGTGCGGGCGTCGCCGGGCCGGGCCAGCGGGATGCCGGGCCGGTCGATGCGGTGCGGATCTTCGTCCTCGTTGCCGGTCATGGTTGTGGCGATCTCCCCCGGCGCGACGGAGTTGACCGTAATGCCGTGCCGGCCGAGCTCCAGCGCCATGTTCTTTACCAGCCCGCCGAGGCCGTGCTTGGCGGCGTCGTAGGGGGCCGCCCCGATCATCGGCTGGTGCTCGTGCACGCTGGTGACCGCGATGATCCGGCCGCCGCGGCCGGCCGCAGCCATCCGGCGCGCGGCGCGCTGCATGCACACGAACGCGCCGTCCAGGTCGGTGGCGACCACTCTCCGCCACGTCTCATAGTCCAGCTCCAGGAACGGCTCCGAGGCGCCCGTGCCGGAGTTGTTGACGAACACGTCCAGCCCGCCGAGCTGCTCCGTGAGCGAATCGACCACGTCGCCGCAGCCGGGCAGGTCCGTGGTGTCCAATTGGGCGACGGCGGCGCTGCGGCCGAGCGCGCGGACCTCCTGCGCCGTCTCCTCGGCCCCGGCTTCGTCCGAGTGCCAGGTGATGCCGACGTCCAGCCCGGCCCGGGCCAAGGCGACGGCGGTGGCCCGGCCGATGCCGGAGTCGGAACCGGTGACGATGGCGGTGCGGGGCGTGAACTGTTCCATGCGCCCTATTGTGGCGAAGAACCGGCCGCTTGCCAGCCCCTCCGGCCGCCGGGGCCGCTAGGCGACGGTCATTTCGCCCATCAAGTCCCAGTCGTCGCCCTCGACCTGGCGGCTGATGATCCGCGGCGTTTCCTGCAGGTACTGCGGCTGCTCCTGCATGGCCTTCTTAAAGTGGTCGCTCTTCACGTGTGCTTCGGCCGCGTCGTCCCGGAAGGCCTCCACCAGCACGTACTCATTGGGGTCCTCCACGCTGCGCGACCAGTCGAACCACAGGTTGCCCGGCTCGGCACGAGTCGCCTCGGTGAACCCGCGCACGAGTTCGGGGAAGTTGTCGGCGTACTCGTCCTTGACCTTGAACTTGACCACAATAAAAATCACGCGGCATCGGCCTTTCTTCTGTTGGGGTGTCTTTTCATCCTGTCATGCACAAAATCGACTACTCAACTGACGCCCTTTTCGACGCTGAGAAGGCCGCTTATTGAATAGTGGACGGGGGTAACCGCCAAACGGGGGTCACCGGCCAACGGGGTAACCGCCAACCGGGGGTTACCGCCAAGGGGAGACGAGGTCCGGATGAGGGGAGGTCAGCGGGCCGGACCGCCGGCGAGCGCCTGGGCCGCGGCAATATAGCGCCGCGTGACCAGCCGCTGGGCGGCCTCGGCCACCGGCGCGCCTGCCCGGTAGAACCAGTTGGCATGCCGGCTGAACGCGAACACTTCGAAGACCACCCGCCCGCTCCCCTCCAGCACAGCCACAAAGCCTTCCTCCCCCGACTCCGGATGCCCGGGCAGCGTGCCGTAGCCGAAGCCCGTCCGGGTCGGCGTCCGTTCCGTCCACACCACGCGGCACGGGATGGCGAGCCGCAGCGGCCCGGCTCCGAACCCGGAGACCATCTCCACGCCTTCGGCGGCCACCGGCTCCGTGGCATCCACCCGCAGCCCGGCCAGGCGATGCACTTCCCACCCCATCAGCCCCTCGGTCAGCCGGTGAAAAGCGTCTTCCCCCATGCCGACGCCGATCCGCTCGTCGACGACGCGGTATCCCGGCGGCGCGGTGCGCCCCCGGGTCAGCCCCACGCCGTCGTACGTCAGCGGAACCCCGCCCAGGTCCTTGGCCCTCACCCCTCAGTCCTGCCGCGCATCGTCGCCCCGGGCCAGGCCCATCCAGCCCAGCATCTCGCGGTCGCGGCGCGGCAGCGATGCCACCACCAGGTCGTAGGAGTCCTCGATCATGTCGCGCAGCATGTCGTCGGGCAGCCCGCCGTCGCAGCGCACGCCGTTCCAGTGCGTTTGTTCATGTGATAGGCGCCCGTGATCTCCGGATGCGCCGCGCGCAGCTGCTGCGCCAGCACGGGTTCGCACTTGAGGCTGATGCTCAGCCGCGGCGCCTGCAGGTCCGAGAGCGCGAACATCTTCGCCGCCCGCCCCGCCGCCCGGACCTTGAACACCGACGACTCGGGCCCAAACGGGAGTCCTCGAACGCCCCGGGCAGGGACAGGCAGAATGCGCGCAGGGCGGTTGCGTCCATAGGTACGAGCCTACTGCTCCCGGCCCGCGCCGGGGGAGAACCACCTGCGGCCTCCGGGCCGCGTCCCGCCGCGTCCGGCGCCGGTGCGCGGCGGCAACTTCGGTGGCAGGATGGTTTCACAGTTGTTTCACGGGGAACGACGGCGGAGCTTCCGTGCCGCCGGCGGGTTTCGGAACGGGCGACGGCTTTGGAGAGGAGACCCATGGCAGACACCGGCAGGGAAGCGAAGCGGGCGGCCGGCAGGGCGAAGGACAAGACCGAGGACGCCGCCAATTCCAAGGTGTTCGAGCGGGTGGCTCGGTTCGGCTACGTGGCCAGCGGCCTGCTGCACGTGCTGATTGGCGCGATCGCGCTCCGGCTCGCCTTCGGCGGAGGTGGCGAGGCGGACCAGTCCGGCGCAGCCTCAAGCCTGGCGCAGCGCCCGGGAGGACAATTCCTGCTCTGGGCGGGCATGCTGGGCGCCGCGGCGTTGGCCCTGTGGCAGGTCAGCGAAGCGGTGTTCGGCGGACGCGGCCGGGCTGACAAAAAGAAAAAGTGGGGCTACCGGGCGAAGTGCGTGGGCCTGGCCATCGTGTACGGGGCGATAGCGGTGACTTTCGGCAGCTTTGCCCTGGGCTCCGGCAGCAACAGCAGCGAGAGCTCGCAGGACGCCAGCGCCAAGCTGATGCAGTGGCCGGGCGGTGCCGTTGTGCTGTTCCTGATCGGCGCGGTGATCATCGGGTCCGGCGTCTACTACGTGTTCAAGGGCCTGACCAAGAAGTTCCTGGGCGACCTCAAACGGCTACCCCCGGGCAGCACCGGCACGGCCGTGACCTGGCTCGGCATTGTCGGTTTTGTCGGCAAGGGGCTGGCGTTGTTTGTGCTCGGGCTGCTCCTGGCAGTCGCCGCTGTGCAGAACGACCCGCAGGACGTGAAGGGCCTGGACGGCGCGCTGAAGGCGCTGCGTGACCAGCCGTTTGGTTCGACGGCGCTGTCCGTGGTGGCCGTCGGGCTGATCTGCTACGGGCTGTATCTGGGTGCCCGGGCGCGCTACGCCAAAATGTAGCGCGCCCGGCCGGCCCTACTCCGTGGAGACCGGCGTCAGCACGTCCTTGACCAGCGGATCCTCCGTGGTGCGCAGGTACTCCTCCAGCCGCGGATCGGAGAAGATCTCGATCAGCTTTTTACTCTCCGCGCTGTCCTCGAACTGGGTGCCGATCACCAGGCGGGAGGCGAATGTCTTCGGCGCCGCCGGGAACAGGATGCCCTTGTCGCGGCCGATCTTCCCGGCGTCGAACTGGGAGACGTAGCCGATCGCAGCATCGACTGAGTCGAGCATCCGCGGCATCGCCAGCAGGTCGGCTTCCTTCAGTTCGAAGCCGCGCGGGTTACCGGTAACGTCGCGGATTTTTGCCGTTCGCGGCTCCACCGCCGGATCCAGCTTTAGCAGTCCCTCCCGCTGCAGCAGCCACAGCGCCTGGCCCTGGTTGGCGGCGTCGTTGGGCAGCAGCAGCACCGCCCCGCGCGGCAGGTCTTCCACCGAGCCGTAGCGGGTTGAGTAGAGGCCGAAACCCCACTGGTACAGCTCCACCGTCGGCGTCAGTTCCAACCCATTGGCGTCGGCGGACTGCTGCATGTACCACTGGTGCTCGAAGATGGTGGCGTGGAACTGCCCATCGGCCACCGCGCGGTTGGCTTGAACCGGGTCCTGCAGGCCTACTGCCTCGATCTCCACGCCGTAGTCGGGGGCGATTTCCTCGGCGACGAACTTCAGGATCTTCTCCTCCCCCGCCATCGCCGGTTCAAAGTGGACTTTCAGCGGCGAGGTGACCTCGCCGCCGGAGGCCGCGACAGCCGGCCGGGACTGCTGCTGCACCAGCAGCAGTCCCAGGACCAGTGCGACGACGGCGGCAAGGGCGGCAATGCTCCACGGCAAGGCGGTGGTTTGCTTGCGCAGGGTGAAACCGTGGTCGTGGCCGGACCCGGCGGAAGGGGTGCTCATGATGTAGTGCTCCTGTTGGTCAGTTGCTAGGGGCGCAGCAGCGCGCGGGAGATTCGGTCGCCGGCAAACTGCACCAGCTGCACCGTGATGATCAGGACAACGATGGTGGCCGCCATGACATGGGTGTCGAACCGTTGGTAGCCGTAAGTGACGGCCAGGTAGCCGATGCCGCCGGCGCCGATGGTTCCGGCGATCGCCGAGTATTCGATCATCGAAATAGTGTTGAGCGTGACCGCAGACGTCAGGCCGGGCAGGGCCTCGCGCAACTGCGTCTGGCGGATGATCTGCCCGGCGGAACTGCCCGTGACCAGCCCGACGGCCATGTTCTCGCGCGGCAGATCGTTGAGTGCATTCTGCACCAGCCTGGCGAAGAACGGAATGCCGGCCAGCGTCATCGGGACCACGGCTGCCGCGATGCCGATGGTCGTTCCGGTAACCCACTTGGTCAGCGGGATGATGGCGGCCATCAGCACCAGGAACGGGAGCGAGCGGCCCATGTTGACGAGCCAGCTGAGCGTGCCGTGCAGGCGCGGCCGCGGGAACAGGCCGCGGCCGTCCGTGTTGTACAGCAGCACGCCTGTGGCGCCGCCGACCAGGATCACCATGAGCATCACGATGCCGACCATCGCCCAGGTTTCGCCGTAGGCCGGCAGCAGCAGCGCGGGCAAGTCTGCCCAGGGCGTGTCCAGACCGACGGCGGCGGTTTCTGCCGGCTTCATGCGCGCACCCCGATTTTCTCGTTCCTTGCGTCTTCCTTCACGTCCGACGGCGGCGTTGCCCCCGCGTCCGCGGCACGGTAGCGTGCCTCTGCGGTAAGGCCCAGGCTGGCCAAGTAGGCGCGGACATCGGCCTCCGGACGGCCGGCAATCCCGATGTCGGCACGGCCCAGCACCGCTTCGCCGTGGGCTTCCACCGAGCCGCCGAGCAGCGCCACGCGTACACCGAGGCCGGTGGACAGGCGGGACATCCACTCCGGGTCCACCGGCCCGTGCCGGTACGAGACGGACAGCGCGTAGTCGAAGCCGGCCGGCAGCGGGAGGGCGCGGATTGGCAGCAGTTGGCGGCCGGCGGCGGAGGCCGGATCGGCCACCAGGGCGCCGACCGGCCCGTACTCCGCCACGCGACCGCCGGCGAGCACGGCCACCTGGTCGGCGACGTGGCGCACCACGTCCATCTCGTGGGTGATCAGGATGACCGACAGCCCCAGTTCGGTGCGCACGTCGTCCAGCAGGTCCAGGATCTGCTGCGTGGACTCCGGGTCCAGGCCCGACGTCGATTCGTCGGAGAGCAGGATCCGGGGGCGCAGTGCCAGCGCCCGGGCGATGCCGACCCGCTGCTTCTGGCCGCCGGACAGCTGGCCGGGGTAGGCGCCGGCCTTCTGCAGCAGGCCCACCCGGTCCAGCAGTTCGGCCACACGGTCCTCCATCTGCGAGTGCACCACGCCCAGGTTGCGCAGCGGCAGCGCCACGTTCTCCGCCACCGTCATCCGGCGCAGCAGCGCCGAGTGTTGGAAGATCGTGCCGATGGCGCGGCGTTCGCCGCGCAAGGCCTGCCCGGACAGGGCGGAGAGGTCGCGGCCGTCCACCAGCACCTGGCCGGAGGTCGGTTTCTCCAGCAGGGAGATGCAGTGGGAGAGGGTCGTCTTGCCGGCGCCGGACGGGCCGACGACGGCGGTGATCGCCCCCTGCTCGATGGTCAAGTCGATGCCCTTGAGCACCTCGACCGTCCCGCGTCGTGTGTCGTAGCTCTTGTGCAGATTGCGGATTTCAATCATTGCGGACCGCCCGCGGCAAAACTTTTCATGCTGCTCCTGAAGGTCAGGGAGCCCCGCGGCACAGCCGATCACGGCGCGCCGGCATGGCGCGGCCGGTTCCGGCCCGCCCGGGTTCTCCATCGGTTCTGGCGGTAGCACCGTGCGGCATTTGCCGGGGTTGCTGCGGCGTCATCGAGCCAGATCTCTCGGCCGCTCTGGATGGTTCTTGCCGACGGCGGTGCCCGCCCCCTGAAGGGGCGGCGCACCGGCGTCGTTGTTAGCTGGTTCTGTTCGTGCCCAGGCTTAGTCGACCAGCGCGTTCTGCAGGCGGAAGCCGGCCGCCCGGTGGCTCTCCGGCAGCTTGTCGCCGCGGCCGAAGAGCTTGTTGCGCAGGGTCCCCGGCGCGTACTGCGTGGGGTAGGCGCCCAGCTTCTGCAGCTCCGGCACGACGAATTCCACGATGTCCTCGAAGGTGCCCGGGGTGATCGCGTAGGCCAGGTTGAACCCGTCCACGTCGGTCTCGTCGACCCACTCCACGAGCTTGGCGGCCACCTCCGCGCCGGAGCCGACGGTGATCGGGCCGAAACCGCCGACGCCGACCCATTCGGCCAGCTGGCGGATGGTCCACGGCTTGCCGCTGTCGCCGGACGCCTTTTGGAACGTCTCCACCGAGGACTGGATGGCATTGGACTTCACGTTCCCGCCGATCACGTCGTCCGGGCCGTAGGTGGAGAGGTCAATGCCCATCCAGCCGGAGATCAGCGCCAGCGCGCCGTTAATGTCCGCGTAGGACTTGTAGTCCTCGAATTTGGCCTGCGCGGCGGCGGTGTCCGGTCCGGTCACCACGGTCTGCATCGCGTAGATGCGCACGTCGTAGCGGTCGCGCCCGGCAGCTTCCACGGCGTCGCGGATCTTCTTCACGGATGCGGCGAGCATCTCCTTGGTGGGGCAGGTCACGAACACCGCCTCGGCGTTCTCGGCGGCGAACTCGGTGCCGCGCTTGGAGGCGCCGGCCTGGAAGATGACCGGGGTGCGCTGCGGGCTCGGCTCGGTAATGGCGATGCCGGGAACCTTGAAGTACTTGCCCTCGTGCCGGATCTCGTGGACCTTGGACGGGTCGGTGAAGACGCCGGTCTCCGCGTCCTTGACCACGGCGTCGTCCTCCCACGAGCCCTCGAGCAGCTTGTAGATGACCTCGAGGTATTCGTCCGCGTGGTTGTACCGCTCGTCGTGCTCCAGCTGGTCTTCCTGGCCCATGTTGCGCGCCGCCGAGGGCAGGTAACCGGTGACCACGTTCCAGCCGACCCGCCCGTTGGTCAGGTGGTCCAGCGTGGCCAGGCGACGGGCGAACGGGTAGGGGTGCTCGTAGGCGGTGCCGGCGGTGACGCCGAAGCCGAGGTTCTCGGTCACCGCGGCCATCGCCGAGACCAGCATGAACGGATCGTTCACCGGGACCTGGGTGCCGGCGCGCAGCGTCGTCTCGTTGGACGAGCCGAACACGTCGTAGGTGCCGAGCACGTCGGCGATGAACAGGCCGTCGAAGAGGCCCTTTTCCAGCACCTTGGCCAGATGGGTCCAGTAGCCGATGGTGTTGTAGGTGGCGGACTTGTCCTGCGGGTGGCGCCATAGTCCGGGCGACTGGTGGCCCACGCAGTTCATGTCGAAGGCGTTGAAACGAATCTGGCGCCGGGGGTTGGGCTGCGGGTTGTTCACGGTCATGTCAGGCTCCTTTTCTGATGAGAAGAGCCCGCGCCGGCCCTCCGTCGGGCATGCGGCTGCCAACGGAAGACCAACGAGAGATCGAGCTTCTCCATCGGTCCTGGCGGTAGCACCTTCCTCAGGGAGGGGGTTGCTGCGGCGTCAACAAGCCAGGTCTCTCGGCCGCTCTGGATGGGTACGTCTCCCATTGGACACCTTGGGGTGCCGGAAGGGAAATGTCCTGCGTCACGCGGGGTAAGAATTACGACGCCGGTGTGGCTCCTCTCGGCGGGGCTCCCGCCGGAGCTGCGGCGCGGCAACCGTCACGGTTGGGGCGCAGCCCGGAGGGGGCCGTACTTGCCGGGCACGGTGTTGTGCGCGGCCGGATCCTCATCTGGGGCACCCCGCTACGGGAGAGGGTTGCCGCCCAACCAGCCAGAGCTTGTCGTTGGGACTCTTGATCTCGGAGTCGAGTATGCCGGGGCCGATCCGGCGCAGGGAACCACGTGACAGGCCGTGACCTTCCGGGGCGTAATGTTACGGGCGCCTCATCGTGCGGGCGGGCCGCGTCGGGCGGGCACCGAGCTCACCCGACCTAAAGGCCGAGGCGCGGGGCCTCGATCGCCGGGCAGGTATCCATGACGACGTCCAGACCGGCCGCCTTGGCCCGTTCCGCCGCGGCTTCGTCGACGACGCCCAGCTGGAGCCACACCGCCTTGGCACCGATTTCGATGGCCTGGTCCACCACCGGGCCGACCTTCTGGGAGTTCACGAAGCAGTCCACCACGTCGATCTCGCCGGGAATGTCCCCGAGCTTTTGGTAACCGGTCAGGCCGAGGACGTCGTCGCCCTGCAGGTTGACGGGGACGACTTCCATGTCCAGTTGGTCCATCAGGTACCGGGAGATGCGCATGGCCACCCGGTGCGGGTTCGTGGACAGGCCGACGACGGCCCAGCGGCCCGGCGTGCTCAGCAGCCGGTAGACGGCCTCGGGGTCATTTTGGTGTGCCATGGCGCCACCCTACCTGCGACTCTTCGGCACCGGAACCGTCGCTGGTCCTCTCCCCCGCAGCCGCCCTCATCGAGGAGTCAGCTGGCGCCCTCAAACCGTCGGTTTAGGGGCGCCAGCCGAATAGTCGATGGTTTGGGGCTAGCCAGCCAACTGGGCCGCCGCTGCGTCGGCGTGCTCCGCCACCCAGTTCCCCACCAGGTCGAGCAGTTCAGCGTCCACGGGCTCGCGGATCTGGCGCTTGTAGTCGGAGAGGGCCGGGGCCTTCGGGTCGCGGCGCAGCAGGTGCGACAGGTCCTCGATCTTCCTGGTGGTCACCGGGCCGGGAACGGTGGCCGCGATGATGTCCAGGTCGGCCGGGTCCACCTGCACGTCCTTGGCTCCCGTGACAGCCAGCACCGGCACCTGCAGGCGCTCCAAGTTCGGAACGGGGTCGAAGTCGAGGAACTCCCGGTGCCAGAGCGCGTTGATCTTGCGGCCCTGCATGCGCACCACGTCCTCGGTGGTGGTGCGGAGTTTTTCCACCGATTTCGCCTGCATCTTGACCAGGTCCTGGCGGAGGAGCTTCAGCAGCAAGCGCGGGAATGCGGGCAGCGAGTCGCTGATCTGGGCTGTCTGCCATCTGCCTGTCTCGAAGCCCGTCTGTGCCGAGGCCGAAAGCAGCACAGCCCCATCCACCCGTGTGCCGGGATCGGCCGCCACGGCCGCCGCGTGGTAGCTGCCTTCGCTGTGGCCGACGAGGAACACCGGCACGCCCGCGGCCTTTTGGGCGGCCATCCAGCGGAGGGCGGCTGCGGCGTCGTCGGTGTTCTGACGGAAACCGGCCGCCCAGAAGGTTCCTTCCGAGCCGCCGGTACCGCGCTTGTCGTAGCGCAGGGACGCGATTCCGTGGCCGGCAAGCGCCGCCGCCAGGTCTCGGCTGATGCCCAACGGCATCCGTTTGTGGTCGGCATTGCGGTCGATCGGTCCGGAGCCGGGCAGGATCAATGCCGCGCCGCGGACCGTTCCGGCCGGCTCGGCCCAGGTCCCCGCCAGCTCAACGGTCCCGGACGGGAAGGCGACCACTTCTTCGGTGAACGGCTGACCGGCGGGCAGGCCGGCGGCGGCACGGATCCGGGCCGCAACATCCTCGGCGTCGGGAAGCGACACAACCACCCGGGCGTACTTTTGCCCGTCCAGGTCCAGCTGCACCGCCGGGGTGCCGCGGCGGGCGACGGCGAGGGTCTTGCCGCGTCCGCGCCAGGTTCCCACCCGGGTCCGTCCCGGGATCGCAAGCCCGGGAGCGCGCAGGCCGTGGACGCCGTCGAACGCGTCCGCGAGCACGCGCACGGAGGTCACCGCGGACAAGGGGAAGCGCTGGTCGCCGAGCAGCCCCGCGATTTTCTCGAACCGGTCCAGCTCCAGCAGAACCTCCTTGTTCCCCACCACTATCGCCGCCACTGCGACTCCCTTCGGGTCGTTTATTGCTCGTGTCTTGGTCGTTTGGTCGCGGCTTGCCTGCCGGACAGTACGATTATTATCAGTTGTGGGAACAATGTCAACTGTGAGAACGTTGAGCCATGTCCTCCTCACCGAGCGCCGACCTGATCCTGCACCCGGTACGCCTGCGGATCGTCCAGGCGCTGCTGGGCAACCGTGAGCTGACCACGGCGGAGATCTCCGCCGAACTTCCCGACATTCCCACCGCGACGCTCTACCGGCACATCGGCACGCTTTCGAAGGCCGGCGTGCTGGCGGTGGCCCAGGAGAGGCCGGTTCGCGGCACCACCGAACGAACCTTTCGGCTGGACGTGGCCAGGAGTTCGGTGGCCGAGGATGACCTTGCCTCCATGACGGCCGATGACCACCGGCGCGGCTTCATGACCTTCGTGGCCGGGCTGCTGGGGGCCTTCGACCAATACATCGCCGGGGGGAATCCGGACTTCGTGCGCGACGGGGCCGGCTACCGGCAGACCGCCCTCTGGATGACGGACGAAGAGTTCGAGGAATTCACCTCCACCATCAGGGCCGCCGCAGAGAAGGTGGCGGCCAACGGCCCGGAGGAGGGGCGGCACCGCCGCCTGTTCTCCACGGTCCTCATCCCGGCGGATCCGCCCGCCTGATCGCCCGGCCCGCTTGTCCGCCGGTCCCGCACCGGGAGCAACGTCCGACGTCGGCGGCCCATGGGCGGGAGGAGGCACCGGCGCCGGCGCCTCCCGAACGAACGGAGGCACCGCCGTCGTGATGACCCGGGAGAGCGGCCTTACGCGTCCCAGCAGAGGCAGAAGGGGTGTCCGGCGGGGTCGGCGTACACCTGGAACCCCGAGGCGGCCGCCGGGTCATCGGCCGGCTTCAGCAGCTTGGCGCCCAGCGAGGTCGCCTGTTCATGGGCGGCCGCGAGATCGTCGATGTAGAGGTCCAGATGAATCTGCTGCGGCGTCCCGTCCGGCCAGTCGGGCGGAATGTGGTTGGGTGCAAGCTGGAATCCCAACCGCGGTTCGCCGCCCACTAAGACCGTGTGCCAGTCGTCTTCGGCCTCGACCGTCCCGTCCAGGAGGCTGGCCCAGAACGTGCTCTCCGCCGCGAGGTCGGCGGCGTCGAATACGATGATCTGTCGGCTGTTTTTCATGCGGTCATCCTGCCAACGCGCCGAAGTTGCGTCCATGGATAGCCGTGCCGCGGTTGTCTCGCCGGCCGGTTCCCCCACGAGCGGGTCGCGCCTGTGTTACGGCAGAGTGTCGTCGCTCCTTTGTTACGGGTCATTATTACGGGCGGTTTGCCGGGAGCGCCGCGGGTACCGTTTAGTTAGTGGTGACCATCCCGAGCGGCCGAGAGACCTGGATCGACGACGCCGCAGCAACCCTGGTCACCGGAAGCCCACCCAGGCTGCCGGTGATAACGAGGTGACAAGCCACGGGTACGGCCGGCGAAAGCCGGGCCGCACGGCTTGATCCGTAGGGTGCTACTGCCAGGATCGATGGAGTGATCCAATGACTGCAGTACTGTCGTCGTCCCGCCAGTCGGCTCCCACTTCCGCTGCACCCGCGGCGCGTTCGGACGCCGCCCTGGCCGTTTCCTTCCGCCGCCTGAACCGCACCTTCGGCACGGGGGCCCAGGCCCACACCGTGCTGCGCGACGTGAACTTCGAGGTCCGTCCCGGCGAGGTGCTCGCCATCCTGGGCCCGTCCGGCTGCGGCAAGTCGACCTTGCTCCGCGCCGCCGCCGGCCTCGACGCCCCCAGCGCCGGCGCCGTGGAAATCGACGGCACGCCGGTCCAGGGCATCGACTCCCGCTGCGCCGTCGCGTTCCAGGAACCCCGGCTGCTGCCGTGGCACACCCTGCAGGCCAACGTAGCCATCGGCCTGCCCAAGAGCTCCAGCGCCAAGCAGGGCAAGTCCAAGGTCGCCCGGCTGCTGGACCTGGTCGGCCTGGCCGCCTTCGCCAAGCACCGGCCGCGCGAGGTCTCCGGCGGCATGGCCCA
>NZ_JBNHGL010000076.1:0-12174 GCF_059091245.1 Arthrobacter sp. Y3225116 | reverse complement strand
GACAGACCTTCTCAAATTTCCTGCGCGCGCAGCGGATAGGGACCGAACTGTCTCACGACAGCACCGCGGTCGCGCCGATCTTGTCGTGCCCCTCGCGGAAGACGGTGGCGGCTACCTCCAGGTCCTCGCCCGGAATCGCCTTGGCCGGAAACTCGCCGCCGCCGACCACGGGCCAGACGTCGACCACCGGGATCCGGCCAAACTTCAGGCGGGGGGCTGGCTGAGTCGTACTCTGCTCCTGCATAGAAGTCGTCACAAGACAGACGTTAGCGAGATTCCTCCCCGATTGCGAAGGATCCCCACGCCACGCGACCGGGTTGACGGCCAGTTCGACGCGCCTTCACCCGGCGGCCACCACCGGTACAGGGGATCTGCGCTAGCGTAGGCCGGGTGAAGGCAATCCGCAGATTTACTGTCCGAACTGTCCTCCCCGAGAGCATTGCTCCCTTGGCCCGGTTGGCCGGCAACCTCCGCTGGTCCTGGCACCGGCCCACCCAGCAACTCTTTGAACAGCTGGATCCACGGGCCTGGTCCGAGGTGCGCCACGATCCCGTCGCCCTGCTCGGCTCGTTCACCCGCGAACGGTTGCGGGCGCTGGCCGACGACCGGGACGTCGTGGCGCGGGTGCGGGAGCTGGACGCCGACCTGGAGCAGTACCTGACCGAGGACCGCTGGTACCAAACGCTGGGAGCGGACGCACCGGCGTCGATCGCTTACTTCTCCCCCGAGTACGGCATCTCTCATGTGCTCCCGCAGTACTCCGGCGGCCTGGGCATCCTGGCCGGCGACCACCTCAAGGCCGCGTCCGACCTGGGCGTGCCGCTGGTGGGCGTGGGCCTGCTCTACGCCGCCGGTTACTTCAAGCAGTCGCTGAGCCGCGATGCCTGGCAGCAGGAGACGTACCCCGTGCTGGACCCGGACGGCCTGCCGCTGACGCTGCTGCGCGAGCCGGACGGGCAGCCGGCCCAGGTCACGCTGCCGCTGCCGAACGGCCGCAGGCTCGGCGCGTACATCTGGCGCGCCGACGTGGGCCGGGTGCCGCTGCTGCTGCTGGACTCCAACATCCCGGGCAACGACGAGGCGGCCCGCGGCATCACCGACCGGCTCTACGGCGGGGGCGGCGACCACCGCCTGCAGCAGGAGCTGCTGCTGGGCATGGGCGGGGTGAAGGCGCTGCGCATCCACCAGCGGCTCACGGGCGCCCCTGCGCCGGAGGTTTTCCACACGAACGAAGGGCACGCCGGTTTCCTGGGCATCGAACGCATCCAGGAGCTGGTGGCCGCCGGGTTGACGTGGGACGAGGCCTTGGCCGCCGGCCGCGCCAACACCGTGTTCACCACGCACACGCCGGTGCCGGCGGGCATCGACCGGTTCGACAAGGCGCAGATCCAGCATTTCTTCAGCGCGGGCCTCGCCCCGGACGTGCCCACCGCGAAGATCCTGGAACTCGGCGACGAGAATTACGACGGCGGAGATCCGTCCAAGTTCAACATGGCCGTGATGGGCCTGCGGCTGGCGCAGCGGGCCAACGGGGTGGCCAAACTGCACGGTGTGGTCTCCCGCGGCATGTTCGCCGGGCTCTGGCCGGGCTTCGACCAGGAGGAAGTGCCGATCACCTCGGTGACCAACGGCGTGCACGTGCCGACCTGGGTGGACCCGCGGATCGCGGAGTACGCGCGGTCGGCGTTCGGCGACGAGCCGGTGATCGCCCGCCAGTGGGACCGGGTCTACGACGTGTCCGACGAGGACATCTGGGCGCTGCGCCGGAGCCTCCGGACGGCCCTGATCGAGGATGTCCGCCGCCGGCTGCGTGCCGCCTGGAAGAAGCGGGGGGCCGCGGACGCGGAACTGGCGTGGACCGACGCCGTGCTGGACCCGGACGTGCTGACCATCGGCTTTGCCCGCCGGGTGCCGACCTACAAGCGGCTGACCCTGATGCTGCGCGACCCGGCCCGGCTCAAGGCGCTGCTCCTGCACCCGGAACGGCCGGTCCAGCTGGTCATCGCCGGCAAGTCCCACCCCGCCGATGAACAGGGCAAGCGGATGATCCAGGACCTGGTCCGCTTCACCGACGACCCCGAGGTCCGGCACCGCATCGTGTTCCTGCCCAACTACGACATCGCCATGGCCCGCACGCTGTTCCCGGGCTGCGACGTGTGGCTGAACAACCCCCTGCGCCCGCTGGAAGCCTGCGGGACGTCCGGCATGAAGGCCGCCATCAACGGCGGGCTGAATCTCTCCGTGTTGGACGGCTGGTGGGACGAGATGTACGACGGCGACAACGGCTGGGCGATCCCGACGGCGAACCCGTCCACCGATGCAGGGACCGCGGACCTGTTCAGCCCGGACGAACGGGACGATATCGAAGCAGCCGCGCTCTACGACCTGATCGAGCACCACGTGGCGCCCCGCTTCTATGCCGCCGAGGTCTCCGAGGGCGCGGGGGCGGCCGGCCCGTCCCAGCCGGTGGCCGACGATGCCGTGCCGCACCAGTGGATCGCCATGATCAAGCACACGCTGGCCAACCTGGGTCCGGCGGTTTCCGCCGAACGGATGCTGCATGACTATGTGGAGCAGCTGTACCGTCCCGCCTGGGCATCCGGCCGGACGGCCCGGGCCGACGATTTTGCGGCGGCGAAGGAACTGGCGGCGTGGACCAGCCGGGTGCACGCGGCCTGGGCCGACGTGTCAGTGGAGCACGTGGACTCGCTCGGCATCACTGACGAGCCGCAGATCGGCGAATCGCTGACCGTCAACGCCTACGTCCGGCTCGGCTCGCTGGCCCCGGACGGCGTCACCGTCCAAGTGGTGCACGGCCAAGTCACCGAAAACGACGACCTCGCGCAGACCTCCAGCGACGAACTTGTCCTGGCCGAACAGCTGGGCGATGGCCGGTACCTCTTCACCGGCCCGGTCACCATCGACCGATCCGGGTCGTTCGGGTACAGCGTGCGGGTGCTGCCCAAGCACCCGGCGCTGGCAAACCATGCCGAACTCGGCCTGGTGTCCAACGCCACCGGCTGATCCACCGGCAGGCCCGACGCAGCCCGCGCCCGTCGCCCGTCCGGGCGGCGGGCGCGAACTGCGTCAGAAGGGCTGAAACGTCGCTATCCGGCAGTTTCTTTAATTCCGCCGAGACCCCCTGTTTCATGCCGAAGTCGAGCGGAAATAAGCCCCTTCGTACGTCCTTCTGTGTGCCTCACCCCTTTATTATCAGCATGCTGACTAATAGCATGAGGGTGTTCCGTCCGAACGGACTACGAAGGAGGCGAACATGGGCACGAGCACCGACCGGGAGGCACCACCGCCGGACCACGAGGACAAGCCGCAGCAGCCGCAGCAGGTGAAAAAGGCTTCGTGGAAGTACATCCTCCGCAAGACGATGCGGGAATTTTCCGACGACAACTGCACTGATCTTGCGGCGGGACTGACGTACTACGCAGTGCTGTCCCTGTTCCCCGGCCTGCTGGCGTTGGTTTCCATCCTGGGACTGGTTGGACAGGCGGAACAGACCACCAACGCCATGATGAACATGCTCGGGCAAGTAGCACCGGGCCAGGCAGTGGAGGTCATCCGCGGGCCGATCGAACAGTTGGCCGGCTCCCAGGGTGCCGGGTTCGCGTTCGTCGTCGGCCTCGTGGGCGCCATCTGGTCCGCCTCCGGCTACGTCAACGCCTTCGGCCGGGCGATGAACCGGATTTATGAGGTCGAGGAAGGCCGGCCGTTCTGGGTACTTCGCCCGGTGATGCTGCTGATCACCGTCGTGGTGCTCCTGCTGGCCGTCCTGACGCTGCTGATGCTGGTGGTGTCCGGCCCGATTGCGGAGGCGATCGGATCCGTGATCGGACTCGGCGAGGCGGCAGTGACCGTCTGGAACATCGCCAAATGGCCGGTCGTCGTCATCTTCGCCGTGGTGATCGTGGCCGTGTTGTACTACGCGACGCCCAACGTGAAGCAGCCGAAGTTCCGCTGGATGAGCCTCGGCGCCCTCCTCGCGCTGATAGTGCTGGCCCTGGCGACCCTTGGTTTCGCCTTCTACGTAGCCAACTTCGGCAACTACAACGCGACCTACGGAGCCATTGGCGGCGTCATCGTCCTGCTGCTGTGGTTCTGGCTCGCCAACCTTGCCCTGCTGTTCGGTGCTGAGTTCGATGCCGAGACGGAGCGCGGGCGCGAACTGCAGGCCGGCATGGCCGCCGAAGAAAACATTCAGCTTCCGGTCCGCGATAGCCGCAAGATCGACAAGAAGGCTGAGAAGGAAGAGGAGGACATCACACGGGGGCGCGATCTGCGCCGCAAGTTCGGACGCTCCGAGGAGGAATCCCGTGACCGTAGTTGATCAAGATCAGGACTGACAGGAAGAACCCGACAAGGAAAAGGAATTGCCATGACCACGAATCCACATTCCGGCAGTTACGACGAGGGCGCTCCCGTTTACCCGACAGGGGGCACGGCCGTCCCGCCACCCTCGAATCCCCCGTCCACCGGCCAGTCCAAGAGCGAGACAGCCAAAACGGAGGCGAGGGAAGTAGGACGCGAAGGAGCCGAAGCCGGCCAGCAGGTTGCCCAGACGGCCAAGGGCGAGGCCAAGCAGGTGGCGCACGAGGCCAAGGAAAAGGCCCGCAACCTGATGTCCGAGCTGGGCGATGGCATCCACAGCCAGGCCAACACCCAGCAGCAGCGCGTGGCTTCGGGGCTGCGGGCGATCGGGGAGGAGCTCAACTCCATGACCCGAAACTCCGAGCAGTCCGGACCGGCGACCCAGATGGTCAGCCAAGTGGCCGGCCGAGCCGACTCCGTCGCGGGGTGGCTGGAGAACCGCGATCCGGGATCGCTGCTCGACGAGGTCAAGCGTTTTGCCCGGCGTCGTCCCGGTGCCTTCCTTGCGATCGCGGCAGGAGCCGGCGTCCTGGCCGGGCGGCTCACCAAGGGGCTGACCGCCGACAGCGGATCAGACAGCGACTCCATGACGGGCAGGCGAGTGGGCACGCACCGTGCCACCACCGGTTCGGTCTATGGCACGGCAGGAGCCGGCAGCTATGAAGCCCAAAGCGCCGAAGGTTTCGCGGCGCCCGGGGCGCAGACAGGTTCCGCCCTCGGCGGCGCACCAGCACAGCCTGAAACCACCTACCCTGTGGGCGAACCGCCCGTCGGTGGCCGTGGCACAGGGATCCCGGAGCGGAACCCCTATGAGGACGGAGGGACTCGATGAGTCACCAGCAAATGCCGGGTCCGAGCAACCAACGGGTGCCCGGCCAGGATGGAGCCGAGCCAACACGGGCGGAAATCAAGGCCGAAAACGAATCCCTGGGCGACCTGCTCAGCCAGGTGAGCACGGACATCTCCGTCCTGATGCGCCAGGAACTGGAGCTGGCGAAGGCCGAACTCAAGGAGACCGGCACCAAGGCCGGCAAGGGGGCAGGCTTGCTGGGCGGCGCCGGCGTGGCCGGCCACTTCGTCCTCCTGTTCCTGTCCCTGGCCCTGTGGGCGCTCATCGCCGACGGGATCGGATGGGCCTGGTCCGGCCTGATTGTGGCAGTCATCTGGGCCATCATCGCTGCCATTCTCTATTCGCTCGGCCGCAAGCAGCTGAAGACGGTCGAAGGGATGCCCCAGACCACCGAGTCAGTAAAGCAGATTCCGGAAACATTGAAGCCAAGTGAGGAAGCGTTATGAGCCAGTCACCCGAAGAAATCCGAGCCGACATCGAACGCACCCGCGCCCGGCTGGGCACGGACGTCGACGCCGTGGCGGAGAAAGCGTCGCCGTCGAACATCGTCCACCGGCAGACGGACAAAGTGAAGGATTCCGTGGGCCGCGTCAAGGATAAGATCATGGGCGCCGCTGACGACGCCACCGGCGGCACCCGCTCCATGATGCACGACGCCGGCGAAATGGCCAGCGACGCCCCGCACCAGCTCGCCCGCAAGACCGAGGGCAACCCGGTGGCGGCCGGCCTGATCGCCTTCGGCGCCGGCTGGTTGCTGTCCTCGCTGTTCCCGGCCAGCCGCATAGAGCAGCAGGCAGCCGACAAGGTCAAGGAACAGGCCGAACCGGTGGTGCAGGAAGTCAAGGACTCCGCCCGGCAGGTGGCCCAGGACATGAAGGAGCCGGCCCGCGAGGCAGCCGAAGACCTGAAGTCCTCGGCCCAAGACTCAGCGGGCCGGGTCAAGGCCGAAGGCGCGTCCGCCGCCGAGGACGTGAAGCAGCGGGCCCAGGAGGCCCGCGGCAACGTCCAGGAGGAGCCCCGGCAGATCTAGGCCCTTCGCCCACGCTGCGTGACGGCAGCATGCCGGCGCCGGGAGAGCCTTTGAGGCACTCCCGGCGCCGGTGCGTTTGCTTAAGAGCGGTAAATGGAGATGGTGCTCGCGCCCACCACGTCCATGTCGCCGCTGCGGATCTTGGCGCCGCGCCGGTGCTCGCCGTCGTGGGACGTGGTGTAGAGCAGTTCGAAGAGGTGCTTCCCGCCACGGTGCTTGCCGAAGTCCTGCAGCGACTGCGGGGTCGGCATCACGATTTTCTGCGGCTGGCCTCCGCCGTTGATCACCACCAGCCCGTCGATCATGCCCTGGGGCGACCCCATCAGCAGCTGGACCATCCGGCACTCCGGATTGTTCCAGTCGTCCGGCGTCATCGGTTCGCCCTCGGCGTTGAACCAGAGCAGGTAGGAACTCTCCGCCCGCGCGGGATAGTTGTACGGCTGGTGCGCCAGGAAGGACCTGCGGATCCGGATGAGCCGGCGGGTGGCGTCGAACATCCGGTGTTCGCGCTCGTCCAGCTGCCAGTTGGTCCAGGCCAGCGCGTTGTCCTGGCAGTACGCGTTGTTGTTTCCCTGCTGGCTGCGGCCTATCTCGTCGCCGGCGCAGATCATCGGCACGCCGAGCGACAACAGCAGGGTGGCCATCAGGTTCCTGGCACTGCGGTCCCGGGCGTCGAGGACCTGGCCGTCCCCCGTGTGGCCTTCGATGCCGTGGTTGTAGCTGCGGTTATGGTCGTGGCCGTCGCGGTTTTCTTCGCCGTTGCCTTCGTTGTGCTTTCGGTCGTACGCCGTCAGGTCGGCCAGGGTGAAGCCGTCGTGGGCGGTGACGAAATTCAGCGAGGCCAGCGCGGTGCGGCCGGAACCGGCGAACAGCTCGGTGGAGCCGGCCAGGCAACCCGCCAGCCGCGCCACCGTCCCGGCCTGCCCGCCGCCCGCCAACGCGGCCTGGTCCGCCAACCAGAAATCACGGACTGTATCGCGGAAGCGGTCGTTCCAGTCGGCCCAGCCCGGCGGGAAGTGCCCCGTCTGCCAGCCGCCGTCGCCCACGTCCCACGGTTCCGAAATTAGCTTGGCCCCGGACAGCACCGAGTCGGCGCCCACGGCCACCAGGAACGGATGGCGAGGATTGTAATGGTTGTTTCCGTCGCGGGCCAAGGACACCGCCAGGTCGAAGCGGAACCCGTCGATGTGGAACTCTTCCACCCAGTAGCGGAGCGAATCGAGGGCCAGCTGGATGACGCGCGGCTCGTTGAAGTTCATCGTGTTGCCGCAGCCGGTGGTGTCCAGGTAATTCCCGTGGCTATCGTGCCGGTAGTACACGTGGTCCGCCAGCCCCCGGAAGGAATACGTGTCCTGGTCCTTGCCGCCCTCGGCCGTGTGGTTGTAGACCACGTCCAGGACCACCTCGAGGCCGGCGGCGTGCAGCTGCTTGACCATGGTGCGGAACTCGTCCTGCACAGCCCGCGGTCCGGCGGCCTGCGCTGCCGCGGTGGCGTAGCCCGGCCAGAGGGCGAAGAAGCCGAGCGTGTTGTAGCCCCAGTAGTTGGCCAGGCCCAGGTTTTGCAGGTGCGGTTCGTCCAGGTGATAGTGCACCGGCAGCAGCTCCACCGTGGTGATCCCCAGCTCCAGCAGGTACTCGACCATCACCGGGTGCGCCAGCCCGGCGTAGGTGCCGCGCAGCTCCTCCGGGATGTCCGGGTGCAGCATGGTCTGGCCCTTGACGTGGCACTCGTACACCACGGTGTCCCGCCACGGCACATGCGGCCGGGCGTCGTTCCCCCAGTCGAAACCGCCGGTGACGTACACCGAGCGCAGCACACCGCCGTCGTCGTCGATGGCACGGCCGTAGGGGTCCAGCAGCAGCTGCCCGGACGCCGGCAGTTCCTCGCCGTGGGGCCAGAAGGCATACCGGCTGCCGGCCTCGAGCCCCTCGACCGTGCCGTGGTGGACGCCGTCGGTGACGGCCGTGAGCTCGACGCGCCGCCAGGCGCCCGCCGCGTCCTGGAAGTGCACGTCCACCGAACCGAAGTCCGGGGCGAAGACCGCCACGTTGACCGCACCGGGAATCGGCGGCATGCCCGGGGCGGCGTCGCTCACCCCGAGCGGGAAGGCACGCGAAAGCTGGGCCTGGCGCGTCGGACGCTCAGGGGAAAGGCTCTTGGCGTGACGGGCCACAACGGTCCACCTGCTCCTAGCGCGCGCGCTGCCGCGAAATCTCGTACAGGCTGATGCCCACGGCCATGGACGCGTTGAGCGACTCCATCGCCGAGTCGATCGGGATGGAGACGATCTGGTCGCAGTGGTCGCGGACCAGCCGGGACAGGCCCTTGCCCTCGGATCCCACCACCAGGCACACCGGTTCGGTGGCCAGCGACAGGTCCGGCAGCGAGACGTCGCCGCCGCCGTCCAGGCCGAGCACGAAGATGCCCAGCTGTTGGAAAGCCTTGAGCGTATTGGTCAGGTTGCCCGCCTTGGCCACCGGCACGCGAACCGCGGCGCCGGCGCTGGTCTTCCACGCGGAGGCCGTCATCCCGACCGAGCGGCGCTCGGGCACGATCACGCCGTGGCCGCTGAAGGCCGAGGCTGAACGGATGATGGCGCCGAGGTTGCGCGGGTCGGTGATGCCGTCCAGTGCCACGAACAGCGGGGCGTTGTTGATGTAGCCCTTCTTGAACTTGGCCATGGTTTCCTCGGCCAGCTCCAGGGCGTCCTGGTAGTCATAGGGCGGAATCTGCAGCACCAGGCCCTGGTGGACGGCGTCATCAGTCATCCGGTCCAGTTCCGGCTTGTGCGATTCGAGCACCGGAATGCCGCGTTCGGCGGCGATCTTCAGGGATTCCCTGACGCGGTCGTCCATCTCGATCCGGACCCCCACGTGCAGCGCCTTGGCGGGAACACCGGCGCGCAGGGCTTCAACCACGGAGTTGCGTCCGGTCACCATCTCGCCGGCGGACTTGCCGCGGCGGGGGGCGGTGCCGCGCTGGCCGCCCGGGCGCTTGGCGGCCGACCGTTCGGAGAGCTGCTTGGTGCGGTACGCCTTGTGGTACGGGCGGTCTTCGGCCTTCGGGGTCGGCCCCTTGCCTTCGAGCGCCTTGCGCCCGTGTCCGCCGGTTCCTGCGGTGGGTCCTTTTTTGGACTTGCGCACCGCTCCGGGGCGAGGTTTGTTGGCCATCGAAAAACTACCTTTGTGTTGGGGAAGATACGTTCCCACGCGCGGCGCACCGGCTGTGCGCGGCAAGCCCGACGGGAATCGTCTGCTTTAAAGGGTACCGCCCAACGGTGCGGGCTGCCGTCAGCCGAGATTCCAGCTGGCACCCTCGGCCGAATCCTCCACCACGATCCCGGCGGCCGCCAGGGTGTCACGGATGGCATCGGCGCGGGCCCAGTCCTTCGCCTCGCGGGCCAGCCGACGCTCCTCCAGTTGCGCGCTGACCAGCACGTCCAGGGCCTGAAGGGCCGCGGGGGCCGCGCGGCCGCTGCTCCAGTGCGGATCCAGCGGGTTGATGTACAGCACGTCGGTCATCGCCATGACCTGGTGCAGCGCGCGCGTGGCCGCCTCCTTGTCGCGGGCGTCCAGCGCGGTGTTGCCGGCCCGCACCGTTTCGTGGACCACGGCCAGCGCCTGCGGCACGTTGAGGTCGTCGTCCATGGCCGCGGCGAAAGCCTCCGGGACGCGTTCGGTCACGACGAAGCCGAACTGCTCGCCGTAGAGGAACTTCAGCGCCCGCTGCATGAATCCCTCGATCCGCTCCACCGCGGCGCCCGCTTCCAGCAGCGAGCCGGGGTTGTAGTCCAGCGCGGACCGGTACTGGGCCTGGCCCAGGTAGTAGCGGACCACCAGCGGCCTGGCGTCCTGAAGCATTTCCGCGGGGGTGATGATGTTGCCGATCGACTTGGACATCTTCTCGCCCTCGAAGGTGACCATGCCGTTGTGCATCCAGAAGTTGGCGAATCCGTGCCCGGCCGCCCGGGACTGGGCCATCTCATTCTCGTGGTGCGGGAACCGCAGGTCCAGCCCGCCGCCGTGGATGTCGAACTCGGTGCCCAGGTACTTGGTGACCATGGCCGAGCACTCCAGGTGCCAGCCCGGACGGCCGGCTCCCCACGGGCTGGACCAGCTGGCGGTCTCCGGCTCGCCGTCCTTGTGTCCCTTCCAGAGCGCGAAGTCGCGCGGATCCTTCTTGCCGCGCGGGCCGGCGTCGGGCGCCGCCTGCATGTCCTCGATCCGCTGATGCGTCAGCGAGCCGTATTCCGGCCACGAGCGCACATCGAAGTAGACGTCGCCGGAATCGTCCAGCGCCGGGTAGGCGTGGCCGCGGTCGATCAGCTGCTGAATCAGGCGGTGCATCTCCGGGATGTGGCCGGTGGCCCGTGGTTCGTAGGTGGGCCGTTCCACGCCCAGGATGTCGTAGGCCTTGGCGAATTCCTGCTCGTAGCGGTAGGCCAGCGCCCACCACGGCTCGTTCGGCACCGGCACCGTCGGGTCTTCGGCCGCATCGGGGCGGAAGGAGTCGGCGGACTTGACCAGGATCTTGTCGTCGATGTCCGTCACGTTGCGCACCACCGTGACGTCGTAGCCGCTGTAGCGCAGCCAGCGGGTGAGCTGGTCGAAGGCGATGGCCGAACGGATATGGCCGACGTGCGGATCGCCCTGCACCGTGGCGCCGCAGTAGTAGAGCCCTACCTTGCCCGGGGCCAGCGGGACGAAGTCGCGGACTTGCGCGGTGGCGGTGTCATAGAATCTCAGGCTCACCGCTCTAGCCTAGCGGCGGCCGCCGCGCCGGTGCGAACCGCGGCGGGTGCGGCTAGGGCTCCGTTGGGGGCACCCGCTCCGGTTATTTGGCGGAGCAGGCACCCGAAGTGGAGCGCGGCGCAGTAACTCGGCCTACCCAATCGGTCCACCGGCGGCACACCCGCATGCGGGCAGGACGAGCTAGGGCGCTGCCCTGCTATCGCACGGGAACGACGACGGCGGTGGCCACCGCCGCGATCCCCTCGCCGCGGCCGGTGAATCCGAGCCCGTCGCTGGTGGTCGCCGAAACGCTGACCGGCGCGCCGGCAGCCTCGCTGAGCACCGCCTCGGACTCGGATCGGCGCGGCCCGAATTTGGGCCGGTTGCAGACCAACTGGACCGCGATGTTGCCGATCTCGAACCCCGCCTCGCGGACGATCCGCGCGGCTTCCGACAGCAACCGGACCCCCGAGGCGCCGGCATACTCCGGACGGTCGGTGCCGAAGTGCGTGCCGAGGTCTCCGATCCCGGCCGCGGAGAACAGCGAGTCCGCAGCGGCGTGGGCGGCGGCGTCGCCGTCGGAGTGGCCGGCCAGGCCGCGCTCCCCCTCCCACAGCAGGCCGCCCAGCCACAACGGCTGGCGGTCGGATTCCGGGGCGAAAGCGTGGACGTCCACTCCGATTCCGGTGCGCGGGAGGGGATACGGGAAGTCGGGCACGGTCAGCCTTTCATGACGGGTCGGGGCCGGTCGGCGGCCAGCAGGGCCTCCGCCACGGCCAGATCCAGCGGCGTGGTGATCTTCAGAGCCCGCGCGGAGCCGGGCACCAGCATCACGTCGATGCCGTGGCGCTCCAGCAACAGGGCTTCGTCGGTGATGGCGGCGGCCTCCTCGGGGGCCATGCCGGCCAGGCTCCGGTGCACACTGGCCAGGGTTGCCGCGTCGAACCCTTGCGGCGTCTGGACGGCGCGCAACCGGGTGCGGTCCACGGTGGCCGCCACCTTCTCCGGCGAGATTTCAGCCCCGGGGCCGGTGCTCGGCGCGGCCTCCTTGATGGTGTCCACCACCGGCACAGCGGGAACGACGGCGCGCGCGCCGGCCGCCAGCGCGGCGGCGACCCGTTCGAAGACCTCGGGCGGGGTGAGCGCCCGGGCCGCGTCGTGCACCAGGACCGCGGAGATGCCG
>NZ_JBNHGL010000075.1:0-12232 GCF_059091245.1 Arthrobacter sp. Y3225116 | reverse complement strand
CCGGGCCGCCCCGCTGCCGGTGGCGAGCGCCGTCGTCGTAATGACCGTGCTGCCGCTCCCGCCGCAGGCGAGGGCGCAGCCAAGGCCGAGGCACCTGCCGCTGAGGCAGCAGCGCCGGCGGCAGAAGGAGGAGAAGCTTAAATGCTTATCCCACGTCGAGTTAAGTTCCGTAAGCAGCACCACCCGGGTCGTTCCGGCGCTGCTTCCGGCGGCACCGAGGTCAGCTTCGGCGAGTGGGGTATCCAGGCTCTGACGCCGGCATACGTCACCAACCGCCAGATCGAAGCGGCCCGTATTGCGATGACCCGCCACATCAAGCGTGGCGGCAAGGTTTGGATCAACATTTATCCGGACCGCCCGCTGACCAAGAAGCCGGCCGAAACCCGCATGGGTTCCGGTAAGGGTTCGCCGGAATGGTGGGTCGCAAACGTCAAGCCGGGACGGGTTCTGTTCGAACTGTCCGGTGTCAATGAAGAGGTAGCTCGCGAGGCCCTGCGCCTGGCGATCCACAAGCTGCCGTTGAAGGCACGCATTGTGCGTCGCGAAGGTGGTGAATAGAAATGGCAGTTGGTTCAAAGGAACTGGCAACCGATCAGCTCGAGACTTTCGATAAGGACCGTCTCGCAGAGGAGCTGCGCAAGGCCAAGGAGGAGCTGTTCAACCTCCGTTTCCAGTCCGCCACCGGTCAGCTGGAAAACCACGGCCGCCTGAAGGCCGTCAAGCGGGACATCGCGCGCATCTACACCGTGCTGCGTGAGCGCGAGCTGGGCATTCGTCCCGAGGTCGTTGCTTCTGCGGAGGCTCCGGTTGAGGAGAAGAAGGCCAAGAAGGCTAAGAAGTCTGACAAGGCCGAAGCCGAAACCGCCGGGACCGAAACCCCCGCTTCGGAGGATGAGGCCAAGTGAGCGAAAACACGAACAAGGATGCAACTGTGGAAGAAGCCACTCAGGCTCGCGGTTACCGTAAGACCGCCCGCGGCTACGTCGTCTCGGACAAGATGGAAAAGACCATCGTGGTCGAGGTTGAGGACCGCGTGAAGCACGCGCTGTACGGCAAGGTGATCCGCCGGACCGAGAAGCGCAAGGCCCACGACGAGCAGAACTCCGCCGGCATCGGCGACCTGGTTCTGATCGCCGAGACCCGGCCGCTGTCCGCCACCAAGCGGTGGCGCCTGGTCGAGATCATCGAAAAGGCCAAGTAGGACTTACGTCCTGCGCGGGGCCCGCCTGCCGAGCGGGCGGGCCCCGCACCCTTTAAGTTTCCCTTCCGGCACCATGGATCCCGGTCCGCCGGAGCACCCGGAAGGGTTTGGAAGGGACCGTGGTTTCGGCCGCGGACCCTTTGAAAAGCACAAGCCCCTGGCCGTGATTTCACGTCCGGGGTGTCTTGGTCATAAACTAGTAATCTTGCCTGTGCCGTTTGGAAAGACCATCCATCCTTCCGCATGGACAGAATAGGCAAATTCCCGCAACCGCCTTCGGACCGCACACGCGTGCGGCCAGGGGGAGTTACGGTGCGGGCTACCCATATCCGTTCCGCAAGGCTCAGCAATGAGAACCGGCGCGACGACAGGAGTAATAAGTGATTCAGCAGGAGTCGCGACTGAAGGTCGCCGACAACACGGGTGCCAAGGAAATCTTGACCATCCGCGTTCTCGGTGGATCCGGCCGTCGCTACGCAGGCATTGGCGACACCATTGTTGCCACCGTCAAGGATGCAATTCCCGGCGGCAACGTCAAGAAGGGTGACATCGTCAAGGCTGTCATCGTTCGCACCAAGAAGGAACGCCGCCGTGCGGACGGTTCCTACATCAAGTTCGATGAGAACGCAGCCGTGATCCTCAAGAACGACGGCGACCCCCGCGGTACCCGTATCTTCGGCCCGGTCGGCCGTGAGCTTCGCGACAAGAAGTTCATGAAGATCATCTCGTTGGCTCCGGAGGTGCTGTAGTCCATGGCTAAGTACAAGATCAAGAAGGGTGACCTGGTTCAGGTCATCACCGGTGCCAAGGCTGAGCGCGGCGGCGACCGCGGCAAGCAGGGCAAGGTCCTGAAGGTGTTCACGGAGTCCAACCGGGTGCTGGTCGAAGGCGTTAACCGCGTCACCAAGCACACCAAGGCCGGGCAGTCGGAACGCGGCACGAAGACCGGTGGCATCGAGACCGTTGAGGCCCCGATCCACATCTCGAACGTGGCGATCGTCGATCCCGAGACCAAGAAGCCGACCCGCGTTGGCTACCGCACCGAAACCGTCGAGCGTGATGGCCGTGAGCGCACTGTGCGCATCCGCGTGTCCAAGGCCTCCGGGAAGGACCTCTAATGACTGAGACTGTCACCAAGATCGTCCCCCGCCTGAAGACTCGCTACGCCGGCGAGATCAAGCAGGCTCTGCGGGACGAGTTCAAGTACGAGAACGTGAACCAGGTTCCCCGCCTGGTCAAGGTCGTAGTCAACATGGGTGTTGGAGATGCCGCCAAGGACTCCAAGCTCATCGACGGCGCCGTGCGCGACCTGACCCAGATCACCGGTCAGAAGCCACAGATCACCAAGGCCCGCAAGTCCATCGCCCAGTTCAAGCTGCGCGAAGGCATGCCGATCGGCGCCCACGCGACGCTGCGCGGCGACCGCATGTGGGAATTCGTGGACCGCCTGGTCACCCTGGCCCTGCCCCGTATCCGCGACTTCCGCGGCCTCAACGGCAAGCAGTTCGACGGCAACGGCAACTACACCTTCGGTCTGACCGAACAGTCCATGTTCCACGAGATCGATCAGGACAAGATCGACCGCGTGCGCGGTATGGATATCACCGTAGTAACCACTGCAAAGACCGATGACGAGGGCCGCGCGCTGCTGAAGGCGCTGGGCTTCCCGTTCAAGACCGAAGATTAATTAGCTACGTGAAAGGTCCCGCCCCGGCGCCCAGCGCTGACCGGAGCGAGGAAACCGTTACGAGGAAGGGCAAGAGCCCACAATGACTATGACAGATCCTGTCGCAGACATGCTCACGCGTCTGCGCAACGCCAACTCGGCATACCACGACTCAGTGTCGATGCCGTACAGCAAGCTCAAGGCTCGCGTCGCCGACATCCTGAAGGCCGAAGGCTACATCGCCGGCTGGAAGGAAGAAGAGGCCGAGGTTGGCAAGAAGCTGACCCTGGAACTCAAGTTCGGTCCGAACCGCGAGCGTTCCATCGCCGGCATCCGCCGCATCTCCAAGCCCGGTCTGCGCGTTTACGCGAAGTCCACCAACCTGCCGCACGTACTCGGTGGCCTGGGCATCGCAATCCTGTCCACCTCTTCCGGGCTGATGACTGATCGTCAGGCCGGCAAGAAGGGCGTGGGCGGCGAAGTCCTCGCTTACGTCTGGTAACGGAAAGGAAGAGATTAAATGTCACGTATTGGACGTCTCCCCATCACCGTTCCCGCAGGCGTTGAGGTCAAGGTCGACGGCAACGTAGTCTCCGTCAAGGGCGCCAAGGGCGAGCTGAGCCACACTCTGGCTTCGCCCATCACGGCTTCCCTGGACGAGAACACCATCACCGTCTCCCGCCCGAACGACGAGCGCGAATCCCGGTCCCTGCACGGCCTGACCCGCACGCTGATCAACAACATGATCGTCGGCGTCACCGAAGGCTACAAGAAGGACCTCGAGATCGTCGGCACCGGTTACCGTGTGCAGGCCAAGGGCTCGGACCTCGAGTTCGCCCTGGGCTTCAGCCACCCGGTGATCGTCAACGCACCCGAGGGAATCACCTTCGCCGTGGAGGGCGCCACCAAGCTCTCCGTCTCCGGTATCAACAAGCAGCAGGTCGGCGAAGTTGCTGCCAACATCCGCAAGCTGCGCAAGCCTGACCCCTACAAGGGCAAGGGCGTTCGCTACGCCGGCGAGCAAATCCGCCGCAAGGTCGGAAAGGCTGGTAAGTAAACCATGGCGATCAGCATTAATAAGAAGCGGACCTCGAAGTCCAAGTCCGCAGCACGCGGCCGCCGCCACCTGCGCGTCCGCAAGCGCATCACCGGTACCGCGGTCCGTCCGCGCCTGGTGGTCAACCGCTCCGCACGCCACATCTTTGTCCAGGTTGTCGATGACAGCAAGGGCATCACCGTGGCTTCGGCTTCCACCATGGAAGCCGACCTGCGGGCGCTCGACGGCGACAAGTCCGCCAAGGCAAAGCGCGTCGGTGAGCTCGTTGCCGAGCGTGCCAAGGCTGCCGGTGTTGAGGCCGTGGTCTTTGACCGCGGCGGCAACCGGTACCACGGCCGTATCGCAGCGGTTGCCGACGGCGCACGTGAAGGTGGGCTGGCACTGTGACCGCTGAGAACAACGAAAAGGAAACTCAGGTGACTGAAGCAACTGAGACCGCTGCCGCGGGATCCGCTGAAACCACCGCTGCTTCCGGCCAGGAGGACCGCCGCGGCGGCCGTCGTGGCGAACGCGGTGGCAGCGACCGTGGTGGCAACGACCGTGGCGGCCGCGGCCGTGGCCGCGACAACGCCCGCGACGCCGAGAAGGACAAGTTCCTCGAGCGCGTCGTCACCATCAACCGCGTGTCCAAGGTCGTCAAGGGCGGCCGCCGCTTTAGCTTCACGGCCCTGGTAGTTGTCGGCGACGGCAACGGCATGGTCGGCGTGGGCTACGGCAAGGCCAAGGAAGTTCCGGCGGCGATCGCCAAGGGCGTGGAAGAGGCCAAGAAGTCCTTCTTCCGCGTGCCGATCATCGCCGGCACCGTCCCGCACCAGGTGCAGGGCGAAGCCGCTGCAGGCGTTGTCATGCTGCGTCCGGCTGCTGCCGGTACCGGTGTGATCGCCGGTGGTCCGGTCCGCGCTGTACTCGAGTGCGCCGGTATCCACGACGTGCTCTCCAAGTCGCTCGGCTCGGCCAACGCGATCAACATTGTGCACGCTACAGTCGATGCGCTGCGTCGCCTGGAGGAGCCCCGCTCCGTGGCTGCCCGCCGTGGCCTGCCCCTGGACGAGGTTGCTCCGGCTATCCTGCTGCGCAACATGCAGAAGGCAGGTGCGTAATGACCACACCCAAGAATCTGACTCCGTCGGATGCGCAGTTGGAAATCACGCAGATCAAGTCCGTCATTGGCGGCAAGCAGAACCAGCGCGACACGCTGCGTTCACTGGGCCTGAAGCGCATCGGACACACCGTTGTCCGCAGCGCCGATGCAGTGACCGTCGGCATGGTCAACACTGTTTCTCACCTGGTGAAGGTTGAGGAGGCGAAGTAAAGATGGCAGAAGAGAACAAAACTCTGAAGGTCCACCACCTGCGTCCTGCCCCCGGTGCCAAGACCGCCAAGACCCGTGTCGGTCGTGGTGAAGGCTCCAAGGGCAAGACCGCCGGTCGCGGTACCAAGGGTACGAAGGCCCGTTACCAGGTCAAGGCTGGCTTTGCCGGCGGCCAGCTGCCGCTGCACATGCGCCTGCCGAAGCTGCGCGGCTTCAAGAACCCGTTCAAGGTGGAATTCCAGGTCGTAAACCTGGACAAGCTCAACGAGCTGTTCCCCGAGGGCGGCGAAGTGACCGTGGACGCCCTGGTGGCCAAGGGTGCGGTTCGCAAGAACCAGCCCGTGAAGGTCCTGGGCACCGGCGACATCACCGTCAAGATCGATGTGAAGGTTGACGCCTTCTCCGCCAGTGCCGCTGAAAAGATCGCCGCCGCCGGCGGCACCGTGACGGCGCTCTAGCAGCCCGTGACTGGTGGGGTCTTTTAGCAGCCTCTGACTGAACTCGTGGTGGCCGGTTTACGCCGGCCGCCACGAGTTCAGCCGCTTTAAGGCACACCACGTATTCTTAACCCGTTTAATGCGAACGGGTCGAGCCGATAGACTCGGATCTTGTGACTTGTCGCGCAGCGGCATCAGAAACTTTTTGGGAGGACGCTTGCTTAGCGCAATTGGCCGGGCATTCCGGACGCCGGACCTGCGGCGCAAGTTGCTGTTCACGCTCGGCATCATGACGGTCTACCGCATGGGCGTCTTCATTCCCGCCCCCGGTGTGGACTACGGCAACGTGCAGCAGTGTCTGGCGCTGGGCAACACCAGCGGCGGGCTGTACCAGTTCGTCAACCTCTTCAGCGGCGGTGCGCTGCTGCAGGTGTCCATCTTCGCCCTCGGCATCATGCCGTACATCACCGCCAGCATCATCGTGCAGTTGCTGCGCGTCGTCATCCCCCGGTTCCAGGAGCTGCACCAGGAAGGCCCGCAGGGCCAGTCCAAGCTCACGCAGTACACCCGGTACCTGACTATCGCGCTGGGCCTGCTCAACGCCACGACACTGGTGTCGCTGGCGCGGACCGGCGCCCTCCTGGGGGACTGCCCGGTTCCGATCATCCCCGAGGACAACCTGGTCACGATTTCGCTGATCATCCTGACCCTGACCGCAGGCACCGGCCTGATCATGTGGATGGGCGAGCTGATCACCGAGAAGGGCGTCGGCAACGGCATGTCCCTGCTGATCTTCATCTCGATCGCCGCCGGTTTCCCGAGCTCGCTGGGCGAGATCTGGAACACCCAGGGCGTGAACGTTTTCCTGGGCGTGCTGATCGTCGGCCTGCTGACCGTCGCCGCGGTGGTCTTCGTGGAACAGTCGCAGCGCCGCATCCCCGTCCAGTACGCCAAGCGCATGGTGGGACGCCGCACCGTCGGCGGCACCAGCACGTACATCCCGATCAAGGTGAACATGGCCGGTGTCATCCCGGTAATCTTCGCGTCGTCGATGCTGTACCTGCCGTCGCTGATCGCCCAGTTCAACACCCCGGCCGACGGCACCTCCGCGCCGCCGGAGTGGGTCAACTGGATCAACACCTACCTGGTCAGCGGGGACTCGCCGTTCTACATGGCGGTCTACTTCGCGCTGATCGTCTTCTTCACCTACTTCTACGTGGCCATCACGTTCAACCCCGAGGAAGTCGCGGAGAACATGAAGAAGTACGGCGGTTTCATCCCGGGCATCCGGGCCGGCCGCCCCACGGCGGAGTACCTGCAGTACGTGCTGGCCAGGATCACGCTGCCCGGCGCGCTCTACCTGGGCATCGTCTCGCTCATCCCGCTGATCGCCCTGGTACTGATCAACGCCAACCAGAACTTCCCGTTCGGCGGCGTCTCCATCCTCATCATGGTTGGTGTGGGCCTGGAGACCGTCAAACAAATCAACGCTCAACTACAGCAACGTCACTACGAAGGACTTCTGCGATGACACAAATGCTCATTATCGGCCCGCCCGGATCGGGCAAAGGCACTCAGGCCTCCCGCATCTCCGATCGGCTGGGCATCGTCGCGATCTCCACCGGAGACATCTTCCGCGCCAACGTGAAGGAAGAGACGCCGCTCGGCGTCGAGGCCAAGAAGTACATCGACAAGGGCGAGTTCGTGCCGGACAGCGTCACCAACAGTATGGTGCGCGACCGGTTGAAGCAGCCCGACGCCGCCGACGGCTTCCTGCTGGACGGCTACCCCCGCACCAGCGGCCAGGTCGACGAGTTGGACAGCATCCTGGCCGAGGCCGGCTCGCAGCTGGACATCGTGCTGCAGCTGACCGCCGACGACGAGGAGCTGGTCAAGCGCCTGCTCGGCCGCGCCGCGCAGGAAGGCCGCAGCGATGACAACGAGACGGTGATCCGGCGCCGGCTGGCCCTGTACCACGAGCAGACGGAGGCCGTGGTGAGCCGTTACGCCGACCGCGGGATCGTCGCGACCGTTGACGGCATCGGCGACATCGACGAGGTCACCGAGCGCATCATGTCCGCGCTCAAGTCCGTCACGGCCTGACACCCGCCAGAGAGTTAGAAGAGGCAGCCCATGGCCTTCGGCCAGCCCAGCATCGAATACAAGACCAAGGACCAGATCCGGAAAATGCGGACCGCCGGCCTGGTGGTCAGCCGCGCCCTGGATGCTGCGGTCGCCGCCGCCGTCCCCGGCGCGACGACGGCGGATGTGGACGCGGCATTCGAAGCGGTGCTGGACGAGGCCGGGGCCAAGAGCAACTTCAAGGGCTACCACGGCTTCCCCGCAACGGTCTGCGTGTCCGTGAACGAGGAAGTGGTCCACGGAATCCCGGGCGGCAAGGTGCTCGGCGACGGGGACATCATCTCGATCGACGGGGGCTGCAGCATCGACGGCTGGCACGGTGACTCCGCACGCGGGGTGATCGTGGGCACCGCCGATCCGGAAGACCAGCGGCTGTCCGACGTCACGGAGGAGGCCATGTGGCACGGCATTGCCGCCCTCGCCACCGGCCACCGCGTGGGCGACATCGGCAACGCCATCGACGATTACGTTTCGTCCGTGCCGGGCAAGCCGTTGGGCATCCTGGAGGACTACGTGGGCCACGGCATCGGCACCGCCATGCATCAGGCCCCGGACGTGCTGAACTACCGGACGAACCACCGCGGCCCCAAGATACGTCCCGGGCTCTGCCTGGCGATCGAACCAATGCTGGTGCGCGGGGACATCGAGACCAAGGTGCTGGACGACGACTGGACCGTGGTGACTACGGACGGCTCCCGGTCCTGCCAGTGGGAGCACACCGTGGCAGTGCACGACGGCGGCATCTGGGTTTTGACGGCCGAAGACGGGGGAGCGGCGAGGCTGGCTCCGCTGGGGGTTACCCCGGTGCCGCTGGACTAACCGCCCGCTGCCGCTCCCTAGGCCTGACGTCATCGAAAGGCCGGACCCGCTGGATCCTTCGTCCAGCCGGCCCGGCCTTTCGAGGTTAATCCGCAGCCCGCACATTCGAGCCCGCCCGCCGCGGCCAGTCGGCTGGCTGCGCACCGGCGCCCGCACTCCGACCCGGCCCCGCCGCGGCCAGCCCACTGTCTGCGCGCGGACGGCGCCCTCCCGAAAGGACCTTGCCCATCATGATGGGAGCCCACCACGCCCTCTCCGGCGCCGCCGCCTGGATCGCGGTCACCAGCCAGGTCCACGTGCCGCTGGATGCCCTGACGACGCCGATGGGCTGGGGCGCGCAGAGCCTCACCCTCGGCTGGGGGCTACTGGACGTGGGGCCGCTCGGCCTGATCACCGGTGCCATGGTGACCGCCGGCGCGGCACTCGTTCCGGATGCCGACCACCGCCACGCCACCATCGCCCGCTCGCTGCCGCCGCTCTCCAACGCGGTCTGCGCGGGCATCGGCGCTGTGGCCGGCGGGCACCGCAGGGGCACCCATTCGCTGATCGGCTTGGCGGCGTTCGTGGCGATCGCGTGGGTCGCCGGGCTCTGGACGGCCGAGACCGAGCGGTTCGGCACGGTCTACCCGGGCGCCGGTCTCCTGTGCGTGTTGCTGGTGGCCTTTGCCGCCAAGGCCCTGAAGTTCCTGCCCGACGGGCTCCAGAAAATTCCGTGGGTCGTCGGTTTGTCGGTGGCGGTATTCATCGCCCTGTACGCCCCGGAGCAGCACAACTGGTTTCCGCTGGCCATGGGCATCGGCGTCGTCATGCATCTGCTAGGCGACATGCTGACTACCGGGGGAGTGAACCTGCTGTGGCCGCTGCGGATCAAGCCCCCGAAGGTGTGGCGCCGGATCCCGCTGCTCAGCGTCATCTGGCGGCGGAACGGCTACTTCGCCCTGCCGCTGCTGGGCAATGCCGGTTCGGCACGCGAATGGGCGCTGCTGGTCCCGGTCAGCGCTTATGTGGTGGTCCTGCTCCTCGGGGCGTGCCTCGACGTCGGGCAGCAGAGCCTGGTGGCCATCGGTGCCGGCTAGCTGCTAGACGCCGGACTTGGGATGAGTCTGAGGGCTGCACCGAGCGGCCACGAGCGCCAACGGGCCGGCCGCTAGGCCGCTTTCATTCCCGGCGGAGGGGTGCCCGGCGGTGGCGGCGCGGTGTTGGTGTAGGTGTGCCCGGTGGGGGTCGTGGTTTCGACTTGGTGCGGGGGCCCGCCGATTGTCCGGTTGGACCAGCTTTCGGCTTCTTTGTCCTGGTTACAGCGTTCGCACAGGCCCTGTCCGTTGGTGATGGTGGTTTTCCCGCCGTCGGACCAGGCGACGATGTGGTCGATGTGCCGGATTGGGGCGTCGCACCAGGGGCCGGAGCAGACCTGGTCGCGGGCGATGACCATCCGGCGTAGTCCGGCCGGGAACCTGCGTGCTTTCGAGTCCATGCCGAGCAGTTGTCCGGTGCCCGGTGCGGTGTAGAGGCGGCGGATCCAGACGTCCGCCACGCCGCCGGGTTTCAGCTCTTTGGCGCGCCGGGTGTTCTCCCGGGCGGTCTTCCAACCATGTTCGGTGCCCGCCGGCGGCGCATTCTGCCGGGGCGCTTCGCCCGGCGGCTCCTGGTCGGTCAGCGTTCCTGCCGGCGCTCTTTGGTCGGGTGTCCTCTTGCCGGCCAAGCCCGCTGCGTGGCCGATGCCGGCCCTGGCGTTGCCGGTTGTGGGCGGGTTTTGCGGGATGCGGATGAGGTCCCGGGCGTATTGAGCCGGGACGACGCCGTAGCCAGTGAGCCAGGCCGGTTCGCTGTCGCCTTGGAGCAGGGCGCGGTCCGTCATGACGAGCTGTATTTCGGTGCGGTCCGGGTCGGCGGTGGAGGCACCGGTGACGCGTTCGAACATGGTGTCGGCCATGGCCTGGCCGCGAGTCCTGGCGTCGCCGTTGTTGCGCAACCGGTCGGCTTCGCGGTGCAGCGCGGCCATCAGGGCCACGCCCTGGACGACGGGCAGCAGTGTCCGGACGGCCACCATGGTGTCGGGTTGGGGGCGGGCGGAGACGTGCCGGTCGGCTTCGGCTTTCGCGGCGCGGTTCACCACGGCGCGGGGGTCCAGACGGTAGGCGATCCGTTTGGCTTCGGCTTCGAGTCGCCGGTTGCCCAGCCCGTGCAGGCGGGCCGGGTTGCCGGCCAGTTCCTGGTCCGCCGCGGCCCGGTCTTCCTTGGTCAGGCACGCGGTTTCGCGGACCAGGGTCGCTGCGCGCCACTCGTTCAGGTGCCCGGTGGCCAGGGCGTTGAGGGTGTGCGGCATTTCGGCGACCAGGATCTTCGCGACGCCGAGCATGAGCGCGGCGCGGTGCGGGGATTCCCGCCGCGCCAGCCCGATCTGCTTCGCGATGCCCTGGCCCTGCCGGTTCTTCGGGACCCCGGCGGCGGCGCGCCGGGCCCGCGTGGCCTCATCCAGGGCTACCTGCAGCCTGGCCTGGGCGGCGGCGGCCGCGTCCTTGGCGTTTTCCAGCGCGGTGATCCGGTCCACCAGGTCCTGTTCGGAACCGAGCAGGTCGACCCGGGCCAGGGCGCCGGCGAAGGCGTCGATCCCGGGCGTGCGAACCGGCACACCGTCTGCGGTGAGTGCAGGCCGCGTTCCCTGCGCTGCCTCGGCTGCATCGGGTGCCGTGACTGCTTTTGGTGGCTCGGGTCCTGCCGGATCAAACATATCGGCGTCTCAATCTTCGGCGTGCCCGCGGCACGGCAACGACTACGAGAGGTCGTGGAACAAGGTCCACAGACGCCGCCGGGACCCCCCCCGATGGCCAACGATGCTGCTGAACTACTAAGAACAGGCTATTAGCCGGGTACGACAGTTTCGGAACCCGTAGTGGACCGGTGGGTAGGGGAGACGTGCCGAGCGTGCTTAACCGATGCACCTCGTCCTTGCTCATCCTCATCCTCCGGGCGAGGATGAGGCCATGGCTTCTTCCATTACCGATGTGCCCGGCATCCGCGTGGGTCAGGTCCAGAAGATCGGCGACGGCTGGCTCACCGGCGTCACGGTGGTGCTGCCGCCGGCCGGGACGGTTGGCGCCGTGGACGTTCGCGGGGGCGGGCCGGCCACGCATGAGACCGATGCGCTCGATCCCACCACGCTGGTGCCCACCGCGGATGCCGTGGTGCTCGCCGGGGGCAGCGCCTTCGGGCTGGTGGCCGCGCACGGGGCGCAGCGCTGGCTGGAGGAGCAGGGGCTCGGTTTCCGCACCCAGAATGCAGTGGTGCCGATCGTTCCGGCGGCAGCCATCTATGATCTTGGCCGGGGCGGGGACATCAAGGCGCGGCCGGATGAGCAGATGGGGTACGACGCCGCTGCCTCCGCCGGCGCGATGGAGGACTTTGGTGTGGTGCAGCGGGGCAACGTGGGCGCCGGCACCGGCGCGGCCATGGGCTTCCAGCAGTACAAGGGGGGAGTGGGGACCGCCTCCCTGCGCATGGGCGGCGCTAACGAGGGCATCGTGGTCGGCGCGCTCGCGGTGGCCAATGCCGCCGGCGCGCCCCGCTCGGGAGAGCGGCGTGTGGGGAAAGAGTGTGG
>NZ_JBNHGL010000074.1:0-12330 GCF_059091245.1 Arthrobacter sp. Y3225116 | reverse complement strand
GGAGCGGCCTTGGCGGCGGCGGCAGGCTTGGCGGCAGCGGTCTGACGCTCGGCGGGAGCCGAAGTGTCGGCCGGCAGGGCGTCCTTGGCTACCTGCACCAGCGCGGCGAAGGCGCCGGCGTCGGACACGGCCAGCTCGGCCAGCATGCGGCGGTCGACCTGGACCTCGGCGGCCTTCAGGCCCTGGATGAGGCGGTTGTAGGTCAGGCCGTTGGCGCGGGACGCAGCGTTGATGCGCTGGATCCACAGGCGGCGGAAATCACCCTTGCGCTTGCGGCGGTCGCCGTAGCTGTACACGAACGAGTGCAGCAGCTGTTCCTTGGCCTTGCGGTACAGGCGGGACCGCTGTCCGCGGTATCCGGCAGCCCGGTCCAGGATGACCCGGCGCTTCTTGTGGGCGTTGACCGCCCGCTTCACACGTGCCACGTGCGTACTCCTTTTGATGATTGGTGCCCGGTGCTCGGCCGCCGCAATCGGCGGCCGGGGGCAAAACTAGCTGGATGGCCCTTGCGGCGTCACCGCGCGGACCGGAGGGGAGAAAATCAGATGCCGAGCATCTTCTTGATGTTGCGCACGTCGGCCGGAGCAACGATCTTGTCACCGGCAAGGCGTCGGGTCAGCGTGGAAGGCTTGTGCTCCAGGTAGTGGCGGCGGTTGGCCTGCTGGCGCTTGAGCTTGCCGCTGCCGGTGAGCTTGAAGCGCTTCTTGGCGCCACTGTGGGTCTTCTGCTTCGGCATGGCTGCCGTTCTCCTTACGTCTCCTCGGGTCGCTGCCGACCGTCGGCTCGTGCGGTGCCGCAAAAACGGGCACCGGCGGTTTACTTGTTTACCGGCGCCGGGCACAGAACCGTGCCCGGCGGTTGCCGGATGCTCTCTGTACGGTCTTAGTTCTTGGAACCGGACCGGCCAGCAGGTTTGGGTGCTGCAGGCCGCGCTGCCGGCTTGGGCCTGGCGGCGGGCTTGGGTGCTGCGGGCTTGGCCTCCGTGGCAGGTGCCGCGGGCTTCGCCGGAACCGCCGGCTTGGCCTCGGCCGCCGGCTTCGCAGCGGCCGGCTTTGCAACTGCCGGCTTTGCCTGAGCAGCAGGCTTGGCCTGCGCGGCCGGCTTAACCTCGGCTTCCGGCTCGGCAGCAGGCTTGGCCTCGGCCTCAACCTCGGGCTCCGCCTCGGCCGCAACCGCAGCCTCGGCTTCCGGCTGCTCCGCGGACTCGGCCTCGGGCACAACCTCAACCTCAACCTCAGCCGCGGCATCCGCCTGGGCAGGTGCTTCGGCGGTTTCCTCCGGCTGGCTTGCCATTGCGGCCAGGCCTTCCGGCATCAAGTCGCCCAGGCTCTGCGTCAGCGGATCCTGGTCGGCCGAGGTATCCACCTTCTCCTTCTTGGCCTCGTTCGTTGCCTTGGCGTCAGCCTTCTGGGCGGCCCGCCGGGCCTCTGCCTTGGCTTCGGCCTTGTTCTTGGTCGGGCCGATCACCATCACCATGTTGCGGCCGTCAATGCGCGGAGTCGATTCGATCACGCCGACCTCGGCTACGTCCTCGGCAAACTTCTGCAGAAGGCGGATGCCCATTTCCGGGCGCTGCTGTTCACGGCCGCGGAACTGGATCATGGCCTTGACCTTGTCGCCGGCCGCGAGGAACCTCAGCGCGTGGCCGCGCTTGGTCTCGTAGTCGTGCTTGTCGATCTTCAGGCGGAACCGGATTTCCTTGAGCACAGTGTTCGTCTGGTTCTTGCGCGCCTCGCGGGCCTTGACCGCAGCCTCATACTTGTACTTGCCAAAATCCATAAGCTTGCACACCGGAGGCTTAGCCTGCGGTGCGACCTCAACCAGGTCAAGATCCGATTCCGTGGCCAGGCGCAGGGCATCCTCAATACGGACGATCCCAACCTGTTCGCCGTTCGGTCCGACTAACCGCACCTCGGGAACGCGGATACGATCATTGATTCTTGGCTCGCTAATGTGTGGCTCCTGTCACTAAAATCGGCTGCCGCCTGCAATGAAAGAAGGCCTCCCATTGCAAACGCAATCGAAGGCCTCGAAGTGGCGGCAGGCGGAGACTCCCTGGAGTTCCACCGGCTGGCCCGGGCGCCTCACGCGAGGGTTTCCGGCTACAGCCTGCCGACCTAAACCCGGCAGCTCTGGCTAGCCATACCGACGGGTGGGAGAGGACTCCGCTTGCAGATCGGATCCTGCTCCGCACGTGCTGTGAGGCACATAAGTAACGAGATCCAATTGGTCTGTGACAAGCTTACCAGTATGAGCAGCTCAGATAACAATCCGCAGACCGACGGCCACCGCCACAGCTTCGCACCCGACGCCGGTTCTGCCTCCAGCCAGGAACAGGAAGTCCTGGGCCAGATGCGCGACATCGCCGAAGTACCGGCCGTGGAAGTCATCACTACCGCCGCCGTCCATCTGATGAGCGCCGCCGCCGTTAAGTGCGGCCTGGCCGCCGGAGAAGACGCCGAAGAGCTCAAGGACCTGGACGAAGCCCGCAAGCTGATCACCGCCCTGGCCGGGTTCGTCACCGCTGCCGCGCCGGAAATCGGCAGCCAGCATGCCGGACCGTTGCGCGATGGCCTCCGCTCCCTGCAGCTGGCCTTCCGCGAAGCCTCGGTCATCCAGGACGATCCGGGCAAGGGCCCGGGCGAGAAGTTCACGGGTCCGGTCAACTGACCGGCCCGAACTTCCAGAACTGACAAAGGACGACGCCGGTGCCACGCACCGGCGTCGTCCTTTTGTCTTTGCGCTTCTGGTTGAGGCGGCCGCTACGCGGGATTCAGCGGGTGAACTTCAGCTCCAGCGAATCCACCCGTTCGGCAAACTCCTGCCGGGACTGGAGCCGCTGTTGGATCCGTCCGGCCAAGGCGCCCAACTCCTCGCGCCCCAGCCCGTCCTGCACCTGCAGGACCAGGCGCAGCTCCGGGCCGTGGCCGCCGCCGGCCACCACGGCTCCATCTGCCGCCCGGACCGCGATCCCGGTCCCGGGCTCCACGAACGAGGCCATGACCGCCTCCTCGCCGCCCGTGGCCTCGGCCACCCACTCCAACAGCGCCGGATCGCGGTAGGAGGGCACCCACTCGTGCTGTTTGGCCAACGCCCACACTGCCGGCCGCCGGACCACGAACGTCAGGGCGGCGCCCGGATCCATAACCATCAGTTCGGCGTCTTCGGACACGGCCGCCAGGGCCGCCCGCGGCGCCTCCACGGCGACCGGCCGGGCCTGGGGATGCCAGGCTTCCAGGGCGGCCGTGTTGCTGAACACCGGCAGCGCCCGGCGCCCATCCGGCGCCTGCAACGTCACCACGGCCATGTCGGCCTGTTTATCTGCTGTCAGGCCGTGGCTGCCCTCGGCTTCTTCTCCCAGCGTCGCCACGATGGGCACGAAAACGCGGGCGTTGGCCAGGGCAGCCACTACTTCCGCTTCGCCGCCGGTTCCGGCAGCAAGCCATTGCAGCGCAGCCTCGTAGCCGGGATCCGCGCTGCCGTCATCGTGGTCGAACTGGTGAAGCGGATTTCCTTCACCGCTCAGGTCCCGGCCGGCCCAGCTTTGGCCGGCCGAGTCCCCCGCCCCGCCGGCTCCCGCCAGCGCAGCGGCAATATGGGCGGGCAGCTGCTTCTTGCCCATGCTGGTCTCTCAGCGCCGGCCGGCGACATCGAGGGCTTCGGGCAGCGTGAACTTGCCCGCGTACAGTGCCTTGCCCACAATCGCTCCCTCGACTCCCGCCGGAACCAGGTCGCGCAGTGTCCGCAGGTCATCCAGGCTGGAGATTCCGCCCGATGCAACCACCGGCTTGTCGGTCCGCTCGCACATCTGCCGGAGCAGATCCACGTTGGGTCCGCGCAGCGTCCCGTCCTTGGTGACGTCGGTGACCACGTACCTCGCGCAGCCGGCGTCTTCGAGGCGGGCCAGCACCTCCCAGAGGTCGCCGCCATCCTGCGTCCAGCCGCGGGCCGCGAGCGTGGTGCCCCGGACATCGAGGCCGACGGCGATGGCGTCACCGTGCCGGGCAATGGCGCGTGCCGTCCACTCCGGATTCTCCAGGGCGGCGGTGCCTAGATTGACACGTGCGGCCCCGAACTCAAGCGCCCGCTCCAATGAGGCGTCGTCGCGGATGCCGCCCGACAGCTCCACCTTGATCTTCAGTTCGTCGGAGACGCGGCGCAGCACTTCCGTATTGTTGCCCCGGCCGAACGCCGCGTCGAGGTCCACCAGGTGCACCCATTCCGCCCCGTCGTTCTGCCACGCCAGCGCAGCGTCCAGCGGATCCCCGTACCCGGTCTCGCTGCCGGCTTCGCCTTGGACCAGCCGGACGGCCTGGCCGTCGGCAACGTCGACTGCGGGCAAAAGTTCAAGGATGGTGGTTTCGTTCGTCATGGTTCTTCCGCTTTCTGCGCGCCGTCAGCGGGCGCGGGATGGGTGTGGTTACTCGGCCGGGCCGAGGGTGAGCAAGTAGGCAGCCAGCAGCGACAGGCCGGCCAGGATCCAGAAGACGATCACCAACCACTTGGGCAGCCGCTGCTGCCGGAACGAGATGGCGCCGCCGGCCAGCAGCCCGGCCAGGCCCATCAGGAGGATGCTGCCCATGACTACCTCAGCGTCTTCAGCCAGTTGCGCAGCAGCTCCGCGCCGGCGTCTCCGGACTTTTCCGGATGGAACTGGGTAGCACTCAGCGGACCGTTTTCAACGGCCGCTATGAACGGGGCGCCGTGCGTGGACCAGGTCACCAGCGGGGGTGTCATCGCGGGTTGGGTGACATCGAAGTTCCAGTGCTGCACGCCGTAGGAGTGTACAAAGTAGAAGCGCTCGTCTTCGATCCCGGCAAACAGCCGGCTGCCCTCCGCGGCGTCCACGGTGTTCCACCCCATGTGGGGCACGACCTCAGCGGGCAGCGCTTCCACGGTTCCCGGCCATTCCCCGATGCCCTGCGACCGCACGCCATGTTCCACGCCTTCTTCGAACATGACCTGCAGGCCGACGCAGATGCCCAGCACGGGCCTGCCGCCGGCCACCCGCCGCCCAATCCAGCGAAGCGCGTCCACGGACTTGAGCCCCTTCATGACCGTTGCGAAGGCCCCGACGCCGGGAACCAGCAGGCCGTCGGCGTCGAGGACGTCGTCGGAGGCATGGCTCAGCGTGACGTCGGCACCCACATGCTCCAGCGCCCGGACTGCCGAGCGGACGTTCCCGGAGCCGTAGTCCAGTACGGTGACCTTGGGCGCAGCCGTCACAGGGCTCCCTTCGTCGAGGGAATGCCCTCGACACGTGGATCGGCTTCGACGGCGGCGCGAAGCGCCCGGGCGAAGGCCTTGAACTGGGCCTCGACGATGTGGTGGGGGTCCCTGCCGCCCAGCACGCGCATGTGCAGGCAGATCTGGGCGTGCAGCGTGATCGACTCGAAGACGTGGCGGGTCAGCGATCCGGTGAAGTGTCCGCCGATCAGGTGGTACTCCTGGCCTGCCGGTTCCCCCGTGTGCACCAGGTAGGGCCTGCCGGAGATGTCCACGACGGCGTGGGCCAGCGCCTCGTCCAGGGGCACCGTGGCTTCCCCGAAACGGCGGATCCCGGCTTTGCTCCCCAGCGCTTCCTTCAGGGCGTCGCCGATGGTGATGGCGACATCTTCGACGGTGTGGTGCGCGTCGATGTGCGTGTCCCCGCTGGCCTTCACCGTCAGGTCGACGAGCGAGTGCTTCGCCAGGGCGGTCAGCATGTGGTCGTAGAACGGCACGGTGGTGCTGATCTCGGAACGGCCGGTGCCGTCGAGATCCAGTTCAACCAGCACGGACGACTCGCTGGTGATGCGTTCGAGGCGTGCGGTACGTCCGGTGGTGGTTTCCACGGTCATGGGAGTCCTTTGACGAATTGGTCGACCGGCACGAGCCGGTTCGCTCTTACTAGTTTAGGAGACGGGGCTCGCCACGAGGGCCTTGACGCCGTCGAGGAAGGCTGTGGTCTCGGCCTCAGTGCCGGCGGTTACCCTCAGATGGCCCGGGATCCCGACATCGCGGATCAGCACGCCGGCTTCCAGCAGCCCCTGCCACACCGAGCGGGGATCCTCCAGCCCACCGAAAAACACGAAGTTAGAGTCGGACGGCGCCGGGTCAAGGCCCAGTCCGGCCAGCCCGTCGACAATGCGGTCCCGCTGCGCCTTGATGTCTTCGACGTTGGCCAGCAGCGCATCAGCATGTTCCAACGCGGCCAGGGCCGTTGCCTGGGTGACCGCGGAGAGGTGATAGGGCAAGCGGACCAGGCGCAGCGCATCGGTAATCTGCGGTGCGGCGGCGAGGTACCCGACCCTGGCGCCTGCCAGCGCGAAGGCCTTGCTCATGGTCCGGGAAACAATGAGTCGCTCCCGCCCCGGCAACAGCGTCAGCGCGCTCGGCGTTCCTTCGTGGGCGAACTCGGCGTAGGCCTCGTCCACGATCACGATGGCCTTGGAGGCCTCCCCCGCCTCATACGCCGCCTCCACGACCTCAAGGCCCAGGGCGGTGCCCGTCGGGTTGTTCGGGGAGCAAAGAACGACCACATTTGCCGCGGAGTCGGCCACGGCAGCGGCGGCAGCGTCCGGGGACAGTGTGAAGTCCGCCCCCCGCGGAACAGCCACATAATCCGTGTCCGTTCCGCTGGCCAGCAGCGGGTACATGGAATAGGTGGGCGGGAAGCTCAGCAGGGTGCGGCCGGGGCCGCCGAAGGCCTGGAGGATTTGCTGCAGGACTTCGTTCGATCCGTTGGCGGCCCAGATGTTCTCTGCGGTGAGGCCGTGCCCCAAGTAGCGGGCCAGCGCCGTCCTCAGCTTCGTGAACTCGCGATCCGGATACCGGTTTAGGCCCGCGGCCGCCTCACTGACGGCCGAGACGATGGCCTGACGGACAGCATCGGGCAGGCCATGGGTGTTCTCGTTGACGTTCAGGAGGACGGGAACCTCCAACTGGGGCGCACCATAGGGCTCCAAGCCCCGGAGATTTTCCCGCAACGGCAGGCGGTTCAGGCGTTCTAACTGCTCACTCACCGGTCCAGTTTAAGCTTCGGCCCGCCCGGGGCAGGAATCGGGCGGGCCGAAGCAGCTCATATTACGGCTGGTCTCAGCGCGCCGACGAGACCAGCAGTTGCTGTCCGGCGTGGACGATGTCCCCCTGCAGGCCGTTCAATTGCGCGATCTCGAAAATGACATCGTGAGGGTTGCGGTCCGGGGCGGACTGCACTGCTATGTCCCACAGTGTCTGGCCGCTGCCCACCGTGACAGTTGCCGCCGGCCCCGGTCCCAGCCCCCCGGCGGCGGCCATTGCCGGGGCCGTGAAGAAACCGATCAGGGTCAGGGCTGCGGCCGCGGCGAGCATCAGCGGCAGGCCGATCAGCAACAAACGGCCCCGGCGGGTCAGCCGCAGGCCTGTGCTGGTACGAACGCCGGCGGGCTGCGGTGCGAGCTGGGCGGACATGGTGCCACCTTTCCGATATTCGATCTATTTCGGCTGGTTTCGATCGTTTTGCGACCACATTCGAACGTATCTTCGAATTCGTCTCTTACAGTTTTAGCACTGGTGATCGAACATTGTCGAGACTCAGTCGAACAAATGTTTGAAATTCGCTACCGCCTCGCCTAGCGTTGTAAGCGTCGAACGGCAGTAAGAGCAGTGCATCAGCCGCCACCGACAAAACAGTTGAGACAACAGCCCATGTGCGGTTCCGCTACGGCGCCGGCGCAGGGACCACTACGGGGAGACCGGGGCCGGACATGTCGGAAGAGACCACCACCACTGCCGGAGCGAAGCGACGCGGCCGGCCCGTCAAAGTGGGACGCAGCCTGACGCCGCGGCAGAAGAAGATCCTGGAAACGATCCAGCGCTCCGTCATGTCCCACGGATACCCTCCGTCCATGCGCGAGATCGGTGACACCGTCGGTCTGGCAAGCCTGTCCAGCGTCACGCACCAGTTGGCCCAGCTCGAGAAGATGGGCTACATCAGGCGCGACCCCAAGCGTCCCCGTGCCATGGAAATCCTGACCCCGCTGACACTCGAGCACGGGGGTGTGGAAATCGTCGGAGTCGAGGAACCGCAACAGCTGCGCAGCTCCAGCGGCGTCGCAGTATCCGAGCTGACCACGTCATCCGACACGGCGATGGTGCCGCTGGTGGGACGGATCGCAGCGGGCGGGCCGATCCTCGCGGACCAGGCGGTCGAGGACGTCATGCCCCTGCCGCGGCAACTGGTGGGACACGGCGAGTTGTTCATGCTCAGGGTCTCGGGCGATTCCATGATCGATGCGGCCATCTGTGACGGCGACTGGGTCGTGGTGCGCCAGCAGCACACGGCCGAGAACGGCGACATCGTGGCGGCGCTGCTCGACGACGAAGCAACGGTCAAGACCTTCCGGCAGCGCGACGGCCACACGTGGCTGCTGCCGCAGAATACCCAGTACGAACCCATTCTGGGCGACCACGCAACCATCATGGGCAAGGTTGTCTCGGTGATGCGGGCCCTCTGACGCGCCCGCGTCTCCCGGTCCCCCGCTGCCGCCACCCCGGGATCCCTGCGCGCACGGGCGGTCCCCGGCCGGGTTGGCCCCGCTCGCTCCGGAATGGGCGTGCCCCCACAGCACGTTCAGGCTGCGGCCGAAGCCAGCCTTTCCAAGATCTGGCGGGCCGTGGCGCCGTCCTTGGTACTCCAGAAGGGCGGCAGGGCGCTGCGGAGGAAGCTCCCGTAGCGCGCTGTCGCCAGCCGGGAGTCCAACACGGCCACCACTCCACGGTCGTTTGACGCGCGGATCAGCCTGCCGGCTCCCTGGGCCAGCCGCACGGCCGCGTGGGTCGCCGAGACGGTCATGAAACCGTTTCCCCCGGACTGCGCCACGGACCGGGTGCGGGCAGTCGTGAGCGGGTCATCCGGCCGGGGGAACGGAATCCGGTCGATGACCACGAGCCGGCACGCGGAACCGGGAACGTCGACGCCCTGCCAGAGCGTCATCGTGCCGAACAGGCAGGTGTCGGGCTCTTCGGCGAATTGGCGGACCAGCGCACCCATCGACGATTCGCCCTGGCACAGGATGGTCAGGTCGGTGCGCCCGCGCATTTCGGCCGCGGCTTCTTCTGCCGCACGCCGCGAGGAGAACAGGCCCAGGGCGCCGCCGCGCGAGGCCAGCAGCAGCTCCTCGAGTTCATCGAGCTGTTCCGGGCTGGTGCCCCGGCCCGGCTTCGGTAGATGCGACGCCACGTAGAGCACGCCCTGCCTGGGGTAATCGAAGGGGCTGCCCACGTCCACGCTGGAATAGGCGGGCGCGCCGGCTCCGAGCAGTCCGAGCGACCCGGCGACGGCGTCGAAGGTTCCCCCGACCGACAACGTCGCCGATGTCAGCACAACGGTATGTTCGTCGAACAGGCCCTCACGCAGCCGGGACGCCACCGAGAGCGGTGCTATGTTCAGCGTTGCCGGCTGGTCGTCATTGGCGGCGTAGTCGCCGGTCTCGCCATAGGTACTGGGACGGGTCGCCCAGATGACCTCCCGGGAGTCCGGTGCGGACAGCAACCGTTCAGCCAGCTCCAGCACGGCCGAGAGCCGTGAGCGCGCCATCTGCCGTCCGCCGTCCGCTGCCCCCGCACCTTCGGGCTTCGAGTCGGAGAGCGCCGCGCGGGCCGCTTCCCGTACCTGCGCGAGCACCAGCTCATGCTCCTCGCGGAGGCCGGCCGCCAACAAGCCGGTCGGCACAGACTGCAGGACGTCCTCCAGGGCGTCGGCGGCGGAGTTCAAAGGCTCCACGCTGATCCCCGTGTGTTTGCGCGCCGTCGAGGCGGCGGTACGCACCATGGCGGCCGAGAGTTGCCCCGCGACGGCGCTGGTGACGCGGTCCTGCAGCTCATGGGCCTCGTCGATGACCACGACGTCATAGTCCGGGAGTACCGCGACGCCCTCGAAGGCGTTGATGGCCAGCATGGCGTGGTTCGTGATCACGATGTCAGCCTCTGTCGCGCGGCCCCGGGCCAGTTCGCTGAAGCACTCGGCGGCAAGGGGGCACTTCTGGGCGCCCAGGCATTCCATCGAGCCGACGGAGACCTGCCGCCAGGCCCGGTCGCTGACACCGGGCACCAGTTCATCCCGGTCCCCGGTTTCGGTCTCCTGTGCCCACTCGCGCAGGCGCACTACTTCCTTGCCCAGCGCGCCCGAGGGGCCGGAAGCGGACCCTGCGCCGGCCGGAGCAGGATGCGGAACCGCGTCCTCGCCGAGGCTGAACAGTGCCGCCGGCGCGTCCTCGTCCGGAAAGCCGCCCGCGAGCTTGTGCAGGCAGAGGTAATTGTTCCTGCCCTTGAGCAAAGCGACGTCCAGCGGCCTGGGAAGCTCGTCGGCGACGGCCTCCAACAGCCGGGGCAGATCCCGCTTGACGATCTGCGATTGCAGCGCCAACGTTGCGGTGGAGACGATGGCCGGCTTCTCCCCCTCCAGCGCCTGGACCATGAGCGGCACCAGGTAGGCCAGCGACTTGCCGGTGCCGGTGCCCGCCTGCACCAGCAGGTGTTGCCGGCGCTCGAAGGCCTCGGCTACTTTCGCCGCCATTTCGTGCTGGCCGGCACGGTGCTGCCCGCCCATCTCCTGAACGGCGACATCAAGCAGCCGCAACGCCTCCCCGGCGGGAACCTGGAGGTCAGTCATGCCGGAGGAACTGTTCCAGCTCCGATGCCAGGCCCTCGCGCACCATCACGTCGAGCCGCGTGCCGTCCCCGCCATGCTCCATGGAGAGGATCTCGGCGTCTTCGTTGTGCAGGCGGCTAATCACTTCGCCACGGTCGTAAGGCACCAGCAGCTGCAGCTTCACACTGGGCCGCGGGATCGTCTCGCTGACGAGCCGAAGCAGCTCATCGATGCCCTGCCCGGTCCGCGCCGAGACCACGACGTGCCGCGGTTCGCGCTGGCGCAGTCGCTCGACCACGAAGGGATCGGCGGCATCGGCCTTGTTCAAGACGACGATTTCCGGAATGTGCCGTGCTTCGATTTCGGTCAGCACCTCGCGCACTGCGGCGATCTGGCCCTCCGGGTCAGGATGCGAGACGTCGACGACGTGCAGGATGACGTCGGCGTCGGCAACTTCCTCCAGGGTGGAGCGGAAGGCTTCCACCAGCTGCGTCGGCAACGACCGGACGAACCCTACCGTGTCGGCGAGCGTGTAACCGATGCCGTCCGGTGTTTCCGCCCGGCGGACGGTCGGATCCAGGGTGGCGAAGAGCGCGTTCTCGACCAGCACACCCGCATCCGTCAGGCGGTTGAGCAGCGACGACTTGCCGGCATTCGTGTAGCCGGCGATTGCCACCGACGGCACGGCATTGCGGCGGCGGTTGGCGCGCTTGGTGTCCCGTGCGGGCTTCATGGCGGTGATCTCCCGGCGCAACTTCGCCATCCGGGTGCGGATGCGCCGGCGGTCCAGCTCGATCTTCGTCTCACCGGGCCCGCGGGAACCGATGCCTCCGCCTGCCGCCCCCACGCGGCCGCCGGCCTGCCGGGACATGGACTCGCCCCAGCCTCGGAGCCTGGGCAGCAGATACTCAAGCTGGGCCAGCTCTACCTGGGCCTTGCCTTCGCGGCTCTTGGCATGCTGCGCGAAAATGTCCAGGATGAGCGCGGTGCGGTCAATGACCTTGACCTTCACGATGTCTTCCAAACCGCGGCGCTGCGACGGCGACAACTCGCCGTCGACAATGACCGTGTCGGCGCCGGTGGACATCACAATGTCGCGCAGTTCCTGGGCCTTGCCGGAGCCCAGGAAAGTCCCCGGATCCGGCTTTAACCGGCGCTGGACAATACCGTCCAGCACCTCGGAACCGGCTGTCTCCGCCAGCGCCGCCAGTTCGCGCAAGGAATTGTCCGCGTCGTCGGCCGTGCCTTCGGTCCAGAGACCGGCGAGGACGACGCGCTCCAGGCGCAGCTGCCGGTACTCAACCTCGGTGACGTCTTCAAGCTCGGTGGACAGGCCGGCTACGCGCCGCAGGGCGCGGCGTTCCGCGAGATCCTGCTGGTCGCCGTCGAATTCGGAATGCTCGGCATCAAGTTCGGAGAGTGCCTGGGCTCTGCCGCCGACGCCCTGTTTGCCTCGCGCCGCGGTGTCGCGGGCCAGGATACGGTCGATGACCGCCTGGATCTCATCAGGCGTCATTTCCGGTTCCGGTGTCGGCTGGGGGTGGTTGGTGGTCATGCTCTCCTTCGAAATGTCCGTGGTCTTATCGTAGTCCTCCGGGATGCGACCGGCAGAGCCCGAAGATGCAGTTTGTGGATGATTCGCCAAAAGTCCTCCTGGCATGGGCCCGGGCGCTGCCGGGCGGGAAATGCGGGGCTGCCGGCGCCGGCCGGGCGGCAGG
>NZ_JBNHGL010000073.1:0-12474 GCF_059091245.1 Arthrobacter sp. Y3225116 | reverse complement strand
CCCCCCCCCCCCCCCCCCCCCCCCCCCCCCCCCCCCCCCCCCCCCCCCCCCCCCCCCCCCCCCCCCCCCCCCCCCCCCCCCCCCTTTTNCAAATCGACGGCAAGCTGCGGAATCCAGCGCGCGCAAACGGTTCCCGCAAAGAGCACCACCGCGCCGATGAATCCGATGACTCCGCTAACGCTGAAGACGGTGACGATGGTGAGGAAGTAGAACGCCAAGGCCAGCGAAGCGACCACCGAGGCGAATTGGTCGACCGACAATGAGCCCACCCGCAGCGGCGTCTGCGGGGCCAGCCGCCGCACGACAAACAGGACCAGAACCACCGCCGGAAGCAGGATGCCCAGCCCCAGCTGGAACAGGCCGCCCGAATTCCATAGGTTCACGCCGATGCCCTGGAGAACTTGCAGCGGCATCACCGACGAGAGGAAAAGCAGGACGATGCCGGCGCCCACCACCATGTCTCGCACGGTGAACGGGCCGGCCACCGCAGTTCCTGCCGTGCCGTGGGTCTGGGAGCTCTGGGACATCTTCGATCCTCCGGTCGTTACGGTTGCAGCGCGGGCCGGGCCCGCCGTGGGTCGTTACGGTTGCACCGCGGGCTTGGGCCGCCGTGCAACCTTCTGGCGCTGGTCTCAGCGTAGTCAAGGAACCCACCCTTCACTAGCCGGATTCCCGCGGGCGACGGCGGCACCGGGTGCCGTTCACCGCAGATTCACCTCCATTTACATCGTGCAGTGTGACGCTCAACACCGCTGCCGGCGCGCAAAGGATTAGGCTGGCAGCAGCAGGTGCGCCCGGCGGACAAAGCCGGGGGCACGCCAATGACCCAGCACGACGAAGGGGCCCCCACATGTCTGAAGCCAACGCAACGCAGTCGACCGCCGCCACCGGCGACGCCCTGGAAAACCTGCTCCACGAGAACCGTAGATTTGCGCCAAGCGCTGAATTCGCCGCCGCGGCCGTAGCCAAACAGGACGTTTACGCGGACGCAGAGGCGGACCGCCCGGCATTTTGGGCCAAGCAGGCCCGCGAGGTTCTCTCGTGGGACACGGACTTCAACCAGGCGCTGGACTGGTCGGACGCCCCGTTTGCCAAGTGGTTCGTCGGCGGTGAGCTGAACGCGGCGTACAACGCGCTGGACCGGCATGTGGAGAACGGGCTGGGCGACCGGGTGGCGATCTACTTCGAAGGCGAGCCCGGCGACACCCGCACGTACACCTACGCCCAGCTGACCGAGGAGGTGAAGAAGGCCGCCAACGCGTTCGAGTCCCTGGGCGTGGCCAAGGGTGACCGGGTCGCCGTCTACCTGCCGATGATCCCCGAGGCGGTGATCACTATGCTGGCCTGCGCCCGGATCGGTGCGGTGCACTCGGTGGTGTTCGGCGGTTTCTCCGCCGACGCGCTGCGCTCCCGCGTCGACGACGCCGAGGCCAAACTGGTGGTCACCGCCGACGGCACCTGGCGCCGCGGCAAGCCGTCGCCGCTGAAGCCCGCCGTGGACGAGGCCCTTTCCGCCCCCGGACACACGGTGACCAACGTGGTGGTGGTCAAGCGCAACGGCGAGCCGGTGGACTGGCAGCAGGGGCGCGATGTGTGGTGGGCGGACACGGTGGAGACGGCGTCCGCCGAGCATACGCCGGTGCCGCACGACGCAGAGCACCCGCTGTTCATCCTCTACACCTCCGGCACGACCGGGAAGCCCAAGGGCATCCTGCACACCACCGGCGGCTACCTGACGCAGTGCGCTTACACGCACAAGGTGGTGTTCGACCTGAAGCCGGAGACGGACGTGTTCTGGTGCACCGCGGACATCGGCTGGGTCACCGGCCACTCCTACGTCACCTACGCGCCGCTGATCAACGGCGCCACCCAGGTGATGTACGAGGGCACCCCCGATTCCCCGCACCAGGGCCGTTGGTGGGAGATCGTGGAAAAGTACAAGGTTTCCATCCTCTACACCGCCCCGACGGCGATCCGCACCATGATGAAGTGGGGCGAGGAGATTCCGGCCAAGTACGACCTGTCCTCCATCCGAGTGCTCGGTTCGGTTGGCGAACCCATCAACCCGGAGGCCTGGATGTGGTACCGGCGGGTGATCGGCGGCGACAAGGCACCGATCGTGGACACCTGGTGGCAGACCGAAACCGGTGCGCACATGATTGCCCCGCTGCCCGGAATCACCGCCGCCAAACCCGGCTCCGCCCAGGTCGCGATCCCGGGCATCGCCGTCGACGTCGTGGACGAACTCGGCGAGTCCGTCCCGGACGGCCACGGCGGCTACCTGGTGATCCGCGAGCCCTGGCCGGCCATGCTGCGCGGCATCTGGGGCGACCCGGAACGGTTCAAGGAAACCTACTGGTCCCGGTTCGAGAACATGTACTTCGCCGGCGACGGCGCCAAGAAGGACGAGGACGGCGACATCTGGCTGCTCGGCCGGGTCGACGACGTCATGAACGTCTCCGGCCACCGCCTCTCCACCACCGAAATCGAGTCGGCGCTGGTCTCCCATCCCGCCGTCGCGGAGGCCGCCGTCGTCGGCGCCAAGGACGAAACGACCGGCGAGGCAGTGGTCGCGTTCGTCATCCTGCGCGGCGAAGCAGCCACGCAGCACGGCTCACACGAGGACATCGTCGCCACCCTCCGCGCGCACGTGGGCAAGGAAATCGGGCCCATCGCCAAGCCGCGCACCATCCTGGTGGTGCCGGAACTGCCCAAGACCCGCTCCGGCAAGATCATGCGCCGCCTGCTCAAGGACGTGGCCGAAGGACGCGAGGTCGGCGACGCCACCACCCTGGCCGACAACACCGTCATGCAGCAGATCGCGACCTCCCTTAAGGCCTGACAGCCAGACAGTCGGCTGCCGGACAGCCAACTGAATGCCGGGCCCGCCCGCTGCCCCCGGCGGCGGGCGGGCCCGGCATTACACTGTGGCCTGGACGCCCCGCCTGCAACAGGTCAGCTCCACCGGGACGCGATTGAGGCATAGTAAAAGGCATGACTGCAGACATCCCCGGCACCCGCCGCGTCCTGATCCTCAACGGCCCCAACCTGAACCTGCTGGGCACGCGCGAGCCGGACGTCTACGGCACCGCCACGCTGGCCGACGTCGAGCGGCTCGCCACCGACGCCGCGGCCGCCCGCGGCTGGACCGCGGAGTGCGTGCAGTCCAATCATGAAGGGGAGCTGATCGACGCGGTTCACGCCGCCCGCGGCACGGCCGATGCAATCATCATCAATCCCGGCGGCTACAGCCACACGTCCGTGGCACTGCGCGACGCCCTCTCCGGCGTGGCCCTCCCGGTGGTCGAAGTGCACATCACCAACATCCACCGGCGTGAAGAGTTCCGCCACCACTCCTACATCTCCGGCATCGCGGACGCCGTCATCGCCGGAGCGGGCATCACCGGCTACCGGCTGGCGGTCGAATACCTGACCGAGGCCCTGTAGAGGGCGGCACGGCGCGATGGGTGGACAGCGAGGGGACACCGCCGGCTGGTACCGGAACTTCGGCCTGCACGAGGCCGCAGGCCAGTCCCCGGTGTACGTCGAATGGGCCCTGGGCATCAGCGACGATCCCGAGGTCCTGGCGCTGATCGACGCCCTGCCCGCGTCGAAGCGCCAGCCCAACCTGATCCTGGCCGCCGCCCGCTCGCTTGGCGCCGGCGCCGGCGCCACGGAGTATTCGGGTTTCCGCGACTTCCTGCTGTCGCGGTGGGACTCGGTCCGGGACGTGGCACTGGCGCGCACCACGCAGACCAATGAACCCGGCCGCTGCGCCGTCTTCCTGCCGTCCCTGGCGGCCATCGCCGCCTCCGAAGCCAAGCCGCTGGCGCTGATCGAGGTGGGAGCCTCGGCGGGGCTGCTGCTCTACCCGGACCTGTACCGCTACCAGTACGACGGCGGTGCGGTCCTCGCGCCACGGTCCTCGCCTGCCGCCGTGGCTGGGACGGGGGCGGAAACGGCGGAAACCGCGTCCGCTCGGGGCGGGGCGGAGACCGCGGAAGCCGCATACGCCGGGGCCGGGGCGCAAGCCGCGTCCGCCGGCGCTGAAGCGCAGCCTCCGCTGCTGGAATGCTCCACCTCCGGCCGTCCGCCGCTGCCCGAGTCGCTGCCCGAAATCTGCTGGCGCGCCGGAGTCGATCTGAATCCGCTGGACCTTAACGATCCCGACGATGTCGCCTGGCTCGAGGCCCTGATCTGGCCGGGCCAGGAGTTCCGCGTCCGTCGGCTGCACCAGGCCATCGAGGTTGCCCGCCGCACACCGGTCCGGCTGGTGACCGGCGACCTGATCGAGCAGCTGCCGGCGCTGGTGGCCCAGGCACCCGGGGATGCCGCCGTCGTCGTCTTCCATTCGGCGGTGCTGGCCTACCTGCCGGAAGAGGACCGTCGTCGGTTCCGCACCCTGGTGGAGGGGCTCATCCGTGAGCGGGGCGTGCACTGGCTCGCGCACGAAGGTCCCGGCGTGATGCCGGTGCCGGATGATGACTCCGGCATTCCCGGCCTGGACGATCGGACCCGCCGGGGCCGCTTCCTGCTCTCGCACAACGGGCGCCCCGTGGCGGTCAGCGGTCCGCACGGCCAGTTCCTGGAGTGGCTACCGCAGGAGAGCCGCTAGCGGGTCACGCATTGGCCGGCGGAGATGGTCTCCTGATAGCCCAGGGCTTCGTCGACGACCGGCTGGACCTCCGCCAGGGTCAGGGCGTAGCCCACCGGCACGTTCTCCGTGGATTTGGCGAACACCACGCCGGCCACGTTTCCGTCCGCATCCAGCAACGGTCCGCCGGAGTTGCCCTGCTGCACGTTCGCGGCCAGCGTGTAGACCTCGAGCGACGACGGGTCCGCGCCGTAAATGTTCTGCACCAGCACCTGCGAACGGCCCTGCACGGTGGCCGGCTTGCTCTGGAAGGGGCCGCCGGCCGGGTAACCCTGGAACGCCGCCAGGTCGCCTTCGGACAGTTCGCCCCCCAGCGGCAGCGGCCGCACGTCCAACCCGTCCACGGCCAGGACGGCCAGGTCGCGCACCGGGTCGAAGAACACCACCCGGCCGGGCAGCACCCGGCCGTCGGCAACCTCCACCACAGGTTCGTTGACGCCGGCCACCACGTGGGCGTTGGTCAGCACGCGGTCCGGGGCCACCGCGAAGCCGGACCCGGTCTGGTTCTGCCCGCACTGGAAGGCCGTGCCCGCGATCCGCAGCACGGAGGCCGCCGCCTCGTTCAGGGCAGCGGTATCGGTGCTGGCATCGGGAACCGGCGCCGACTCCTGCGGCACGCGCGGGTCGAGGACCAGCGGGATGCCGTCCGCCACAACGATCGAGCGCACCTGCGCCGCCCATGCCTTCACCGGATCCGGGGTGAGGTTTTCGATCGAGGCGATCACCTTGGACGCGGCAATCTGCTGCGAGATGAACGGCACGCCCATGGTGCCCAGGCTGAACGCCAGCATGGAGATCACCAGCGCGGTCACGGCAAGGTTCATCACGCCGCCCAGCAGCCGGTCCAGCGGCCGCAGCGGCGGGAAGTCCATCCGGCGCCGGATGGCCGCGCCGATACCCGTCCCCAGGGCGTGCCCCAGCACCACGAGCAAGATGGCCACGGCAATGGCTGCGGTCAGCCGCCAGGCGCTGTCGGGTACCCACTCACTGACCAGGGGGATGGCGAAGAAGGCTGCCACCGCTCCCAGGGCGATGCCGGCGATGCCGCCGAGGGTGAGCAGGAACCCCTTGCGCAGACCTGAGACCAGGTACGCCAAGAGGATCAGCAGCAGGACAACGTCCAGGATGGTCAGGCCGAAAATCACTCATTCTCCGTTGCGGTGGGATGTGCATTAGTCTAGGCGGTTCGCCCGCGGGAATTATCAACCGCCGTTGACGGTTGTCACCTCCGGCAGCCCGTGCCGGTGCTCGATGCCGGCGCTTTTCTCCTCTGGGAGCGAAAAGCCTTGTGGAAGATGTCACACGGGCTTTACATACGGCAAAATGGAAAACAGTGCCCCCACGGGAGAGCAGCTTGAACCCCAGCCGAACAGTACTAACTTGGAGAATTCATGGACGTAGAGATCCTTCGCCGCGCACCTCTTTTTGCCACTCTTGACGACGACGTTTTCGCCGCGCTGACCGACGAGCTGACCGAGGTCGACCTATCCCGCGGCGCATCGGTGTTCCGCGAAGGTGACCAGGGCGACCAGCTCTACTTCATCGTCTCCGGCAAGATCAAGCTGGGCCGCACCGCTGCCGACGGCCGCGAGAACCTGGTGGCCATCCTCGGCCCGGGCGAGCTCTTCGGTGAGATGGCCCTCTTCGACCCAAGCCCGCGCAGCACCTCCGCGACCGCCGTCTCCGAGACCCGCCTCGCCGGGCTGAAGAACGAGAACCTGCGCGGCCTGCTGGAGACCCGCCCCGAGGTGTCGGCGCAGCTGCTGCAGGCTTTGGCCCGCCGCCTCCGCCGCACCAACGACTCGCTGGCCGACCTGGTCTTCTCCGACGTTCCGGGCCGCGTGGCCAAGGCCCTGCTCGACCTGGCCGACCGCTTCGGCCGCCCCGCCACGGACGGCATCCTGGTGGCACACGAACTGACGCAGGAAGAGCTGGCCCAGCTGGTTGGCGCCTCCCGTGAAACCGTCAACAAGGCGCTGGCCGAGTTCGTCCAGCGCGGCTGGCTGCGCCTGGAAGCGCGCGCGGTAGTCATCCTGGACATCCAGCGGCTGCGCCAGCGTTCGCGCTGATTTTCGACCGAAAAGTACGACGGCGGGGGCTCACCGATGGTGGGCCCCCGCCGTCGTTGTGGCTTGCGAGGTAGGTGCCGTTGGCCGTCCGGCACGGGCCGTCGGGGCTGGGGTCCGTGTCGGCGGAGCGGCTCAGCGTCCCCGCTGGGCGGCACCGCCTTCGGTGGCCGAGTTGGCCGCCACCTGCAGCATGGGCACCCCGTCGACTTGGATCAGTTCCGGGTGGTAGAGCCGCTGCGGGCGCTTGTGCGAGAGGTAGGCGATGCAGCCGCGGGCGCCGGCGATCTTTTCCACGATGATTTCCACCGCGGGCGAGGTCACCTCGCTGAACGTCAGCCCGCGGGTGTCGGGCTGGTCCACCAGATCGCCCAGCGCCGTGGTCGTCCGCCCGGCCATCAGTTCCTGCGCCGGCAGCCAGGAGGCCCACACGCCCTTGCTTTCCAGCAGGGACGGCCGTTGATTGGCCGGCTGGGCCGCAGCGAAGTAGCGCGTGTCGAAGCGTCGATGGGCAAAATCGGGGCTGAGCCAGTGGGCCACGGGTTTGAGCAAGTCGGTGCGGACGCCGAGCCCGCGCTTGCCGAGCGCTTCGCCGAAGGACACCTCCTGGTCGGCGACGGCCTCGCGGGTCCGCATCCAGTCGGCTCCGGAGGTGGACTCCGGCAGGGTGGATTCATCAGGACCGGCCAGCAACACGCCGGTTTCCTCGAACAGCTCGCGGATGGCCCCCACCACGTGGGCGTGGGCCAAACGGTGGTCGTCCAGCCCTAGCATCTCGGCCCATTTGGTCGGCGAGGGACCGTACCAGGTCACAGGGTCGCCGTCGCTCTCCTCCACGCTGCCGCCGGGAAAGGCCACCGTGCCCAACGGAGAGGACCCCGACCGGTAGCCGAGGTACGTTTCCGTGCCGGCCGCGCCGTCCCGGACGAGGACGACCGAGGACGCCATCCGGGGCTTGCGCGGCGTGCGTTCCCCGTGGTGGAACCAGCTGTGGGCCGCGCCCAGCTGGTCCGGCGCCACGGGGAAGAGCCGCTGCTCCTCGCGAAGCGGACTAGCTGAATTCGGCAATCAGTTCTACCTCGACCGGCGAATCCAGCGGCAGCACGGCCACGCCGACGGCGGAACGGGCATGCGCGCCGGCCTCGCCGAGGACCTGCCCCAGCAGCTCGGAGGCGCCGTTAATCACACCCGGCTGGCCGGTGAATGCCGGATCGGAGGCCACGAAACCGACGACCTTGACCACCCGGGTGATCCGGTCCAGGTCACCAATGACGCTCTTGACCGCCGCCAAGGCGTTCACGGCGGCCGTCGCGGCCAGGTTTTTCGCCTCGTCGGCACTGACCAGGCTGGCGCCGTCGCCCACCTTGCCGGCGGCCGGGAGTTCGCCGTTGACGAACGGCAGCTGCCCGGAGGTGTACACATAGTTCCCGGAGACGACCGCCGGGACGTAGGCGGCCACCGGAGCTGCCACGTCCGGCAGGGACAGTCCCAGGCCGGCCAACCGCTCTTCGACGGTGGACTTCCGGGCCTCAGTGGTTTCCGTCATGGCTACTGCTTCTCCCGCTTCAAATAGGCAACCGGATTGGTTCCGTTCGGACCGGGGAACACCTGGACGAGCTCCCAGCCGTCCTCCCCCCACTGGTCAAGAATCTGCTTGGTCGCGTGGATAATGAGCGGAATTGTCGCGTATTCCCATTTGGTCATAACTCAAAGGGTAGCGCTTGCTTGTAAACTGAACCCCATGGCCGCTCGCAAATCCCCCTTCTTCGACACTGCGACCACCCTAGGCAAAGTTGTTGGCTTCCTGGGTATCAGCGCGCTCTGCGGCGTGCTCGCAGCCGGTCTGCTGGTTCCGGCCGCAGCCGTGGCCGGTGTCGGGGCAACCTCATCGATCGAATACTTCGACCAATTGCCGGACGAACTGCAGACGCAGCCGCTGTCCCAGCCGTCGCGGATCCTCTCCGCCGACGGCAAGCTGATTGCCACGTTCTACGCCGAAAACCGCGTCCCGGTGACCCTGGACAAGGTGTCCCAGCACATGCAGGACGCCATCATCTCCATCGAGGATGTGCGTTTCTACGAGCACAACGGTGTGGACCCCCAGGGCATCATGCGTGCGGCGGTGACGAACATGGCCGGCGGGGACCTGCAGGGCGCGTCGACGCTGACCATGCAGTATGTGAACAACGTGCTGATCGACGCCGGCGCTTCCGCGGGCAAGGGGGCCGAAGAGCTGACCATCAGCGGCACCAAAGACATCGGCGACAAGCTGCGCGAGGCGAAGCTGGCCATCGCCGTCGAAAAGGAATTCAGCAAAGAAGAGATCCTGCAGGGCTACCTGAACATCGTGTTGTTCAGCGGCCAGGTGTACGGCATTGAAGCCGCTGCGAAGACCTTTTTCGGTGTCCCGGCGGCCAAGCTGAACATCCAGCAGTCGGCCATGCTGGCCGGCATGGTGCAGTCGCCCAACTACTTCAATCCGGTGAACAACCCGGAAGCCACGGTGGAGCGCCGCAATACGGTGCTGGCAGCCATGCGCAATGCGGGCAAGATCACCCAAGAAGAGTACGACAAAGCCGTTGCCAGCGACCTGGACCTGAACCTCAAGCCGGTACGTTCCGGCTGTGTCGCGGCAAACTTCGCCGACTACTTCTGCAGCTACGTGCAGCACGCCATCATGCAGTCCGACGCGTTCGGTGCGGACTCCACCGAGCGGGCGAAGCTTCTGGCCCGTGGCGGCCTCACCATCAAGACCACGCTCGACTCCCGCCTCCAGAAGGAAGGCCAGAAGCAGATCGAGCAGGAAGTCCCCGTGGGCGATGAGTCCGGCGTCGGCTCGTCCATGGTCTCGATTGAACCCGGCACCGGCAACATCCTGATGATGGCCCAGAACACCAACTACAGCCCCGAAGACGGCGCGGCCAACACGGAGCTGAACTACAACGTCGACGCCGACATGGGCGGCGGCAACGGCTGGCAGCCCGGCTCCACGATGAAGCCCTACACCATGGTCGCCTGGCTCGAAGCGGGCAAGGCGCTCAACGCATCGGTCGACGCCCGCCGGACGGAGTACCCGGCACAGTACAACTGGAACGCCAGCTGCCTGCCTCCGGACGCCTGGTTCAGCGAGTGGGACTTCCAGAATGCGCTGCCCGGTTTCGAACGGACCATGACCGCCAGCCAAGGCCTGACCTGGTCGATCAACTCCGCTACCGCTGCCATGGCCGCGCAGCTGGACCTCTGTGACATCCAGGATGCGGCAACCCGCCTCGGCGTCCGGACGGCGACGGACAAGGAACCGATCAGCATTGAGCACCCGTCCTTCATCATTGGCACGACCAACGTGTCCCCGATGACGATGGCGGCTTCTTTCGCGGCGTTCGCCAACGGCGGCGTGTACTGCAAGCCGATCGCGCTGACCTCCGTGACCGACGCCCAGGGTAACGAGTACGAGGTGCCGAAGAAGTCCTGTGAACGGGCGATTTCGGAGGAGGTAGCCGCGGCCGTCAGCGTCCCGCTGGAGAACCTGGTCAACCTGCAGCTGGGAGGAATCCATCCGATTGGTGTTCCCGCCGCTGTCAAGACCGGCACGACCGACAAGTCTGAGTACACCTGGACGGTGGGCTACACCAAGGGCATCTCCACTGCTTCCTGGGTGGGCAACCCTCATGCCTACAAGTCGATCAACAACATCCCGATCAACGGCGTGACGCGCGACTACGTGGACGGTGCGACCATCGCCGGCGGGCAGTGGACCGATTACATGGAGAAGGTCGCCGGCCTGTACAAGACGGGCAGCTTCGGCTCCGCGCCGAGCAGCATGATGTATCCGCCCCGGCCGGTCCAGACCCCGGCACCCGCCGAGTCGAACAACAACTCGAATTCCAGCGACAGCAGCGACGACGGGGATTCGGGCGGCGACTCCGGTGATTCCGGCGATTCCGGTGATTCCGGCAACGGAAACGGCGGAGGCAACGGAAACGGCGGGGGTAATGGCAACGGCGGAGGCAACGGAAACGGCGGAGGAGACGACAACTAACCGTGGACACTGACTTGCTGCGAGCACGGCTCCGGACCGCAGGCACCCTGGCCCTTGGGGCCACGGCCGCGGGCGGGGCCGCGCTCGTCTACGGCTCCGTTATCGAGCGGAACCTCTTCAAGGTCCGCGAAGAAACGCTGCCCATCCTGCCCGCCGGGCGAGGCCCCCTGAAGATCCTGCACGTGTCCGACATCCACATGACTCCCGGGCAGACGCTGAAGCAGAGGTGGCTGCGGCAGCTGGCGTCGCTGGAACCGGACCTGGTGGTCAACACCGGCGACAACCTCAGCCATCACGACGCCGTACAGCCCCTGCTGGACTCGCTGGCACCGCTGATGGACGTTCCGGGCGTGTTCGTGCCGGGCTCCAACGATTACTACTCCCCGGTGATGAAGAACCCGTTCTCCTACCTCACCGGCCCCTCCTCTCAGCCCAAGGACTACGCGGAGCGTGAACTGCCGTGGCGTGAGATGCACGCGGCTTTCGGCACCGCGGGCTGGATCGACTTGACCAACCGGCACCAGTCGGTGGTGGTGGACCGCATGCGGCTGGACTTCACGGGCGTGGACGATCCGCACCTGCAGCGCGACCGTTATTCGGGTTTCCCCAACGGTTCGACGTCCGCCGATGAGGCCGCATTCCTGCGGATCGCGGTGGCCCACGCTCCGTACCAGCGGGTGCTGGACAGGTTCGCTGCCGACGACGCCGACCTTATGCTGGCCGGGCACACCCACGGGGGCCAGGTCCGCCTCCCCGGCTACGGTGCCTTGACGAGCAACTGCGATCTGCCCACGTGGCGTGCCCGGGGGCTGACGTACTGGGAGCACGAGGGGCGTAGCGTCCCGTTGAATGTGTCGGCGGGGTTGGGAACGTCCCGTCTGGCTCCGGTGCGCTTCGCCTGCCGCCCGGAGGCCGTGCTGCTGACACTGACGCCGGCTGCTCCGGTCGGCGAAGTCCCGGCCGAAGGCAGCCGCCCCGGGCCCGGCCCCGGGCTCAGCTGAGCGCAGAAGCTCGTTGCGCGGCTGGTCTCACAACAGCTCTGGTCTTCTTCTGTGCAGCCGCTAAGGCACCTTTAGCTGTGCCCTGCGCGCCCGCTGATACTTCCTTAGCTGCGCACTGCGCGCCCGCCTGCTGAGACTTCCTTAGCTGGACCCTCGCGCCGGTTGGCTAACTCTTCTTTAGCTGCGCCCTGCACATCCGCCCACTAATGCATCCGCAAACGCTCCTTGCGCTCGCCCGCGCACAATTGCCAGCTCAAGCTTGGAGTGGTTGGGGTGGGATGTGGGTTTGCCAGTAGGAGTTGCGCAACGGTTTGCGGCGGGGGTCGATGTAGTCCGGCGGCGTGAACCAGGGGATGCCGTCGATAACGTCGATCTCCCAGTTGCCTTGCTCGATCAGGTCGTGGTGGAGCAGGCAGAGGCATACCCCGTTGTTGACGTCGGTGCGGCCGCCGGCCCACCAGGGGATGATGTGGTGCGCTTCGGTCCAGAACGCGGGCATGCTGCACCCCGGAAAGGCGCAGCCCTTGTCCCGGGCGACCAGTGCCCGGCGGATGGCGCGGTTGAAGAACCGTTGCGACCGGCCCAAATCCAGGATCTCGCCCTCGGAACCGAGGACGGCCGGGATGATCTCGGCGTCGCAGGCCATCCGGCGGACCGTGGTGGCCGAGACCGGGCCGTTGAAGACCGCGCTGCCGCCGCCGGAGAGCAGCCCGG
>NZ_JBNHGL010000072.1:0-12607 GCF_059091245.1 Arthrobacter sp. Y3225116 | reverse complement strand
GGCGGCCCGGACGGTCGCCGCGGCCGCGCGAGGACGGAGCGGCAGCCTGCTGGGCAGCCAGTTCCTTCGCGGTCACGTCGCCCTTGTAGATCCAGACCTTGACGCCGATGCGGCCGAACGTGGTCTTGGCCTCGAAGAAGCCGTAGTCGATGTTCGCCCGCAGGGTGTGCAGGGGCACACGGCCTTCGCGGTAGAACTCCGAACGGCTCATTTCGGCGCCGCCGAGGCGACCGGAGCACTGGACACGGATGCCCTTGGCGCCGGCGCGGGTGGCGGACTGCATGGCCTTCTTCATGGCGCGGCGGAAGGCCACGCGGGAAGTCAGCTGCTCGGCGATGCCCTGGGCAACCAGCTGCGCTTCGATCTCCGGGTTCTTGACCTCGAGGATGTTCAGCTGCACCTGCTTGCCGGTGAGCTTCTCCAGCTCGCCGCGGATGCGGTCCGCTTCGGCGCCGCGGCGGCCGATCACGATGCCGGGGCGGGCGGTGTGGATGTCCACACGCACGCGGTCACGGGTACGCTCGATCTCAACCTTCGCGATGCCCGCGCGGTCCATGCCCGTGGACATCAGCTGGCGGATCTTCACGTCCTCGCGGACAAAGTCCTTGTAGCGCTGGCCGGCCTTGTTGCTGTCAGCGAACCAGTGGGAGACATGGTCGGTGGTGATACCGAGTCGGAATCCGTGCGGGTTTACTTTCTGTCCCACTTACTGGTCCTCCTCTTTCTCCGGGGTAGCGACAACAAGCGTGATGTGGCTGGTCCGCTTCTTGATGCGGTAGGCACGCCCCTGGGCGCGCGGCTGGAACCGCTTCATGGTGGGGCCTTCATCTACGAATGCTTCGCTGATGTACAGGTCGCTCTCGTCAAAGGCGACGCCGTCGCGATCCGCGATAACGCGGGCGTTGGCGACTGCCGACGCGAGTACCTTGCTGACCGGCTCCGAAGCTGCCTGGGGGGCAAACTTCAAGATTGCCAGAGCCTCATTCGCCTGCTTGCCACGAACAAGGTTGACGACGCGCCGGGCCTTCATAGGCGTCACGCGAATATGGCGCGCAATAGCCTTGGCTTCCATTGCTTTCCTTCTCTCGTCTTCTGCCGTCAGAGCAGCGCCTAGCGGCGCTTGCCCTTGCGGTCGTCCTTCACATGGCCGCGGAAGGTCCGCGTCGGGGCGAATTCGCCGAGCTTGTGCCCGACCATCGACTCAGTGACAAACACCGGGATGTGCTTGCGTCCGTCGTGTACGGCGATCGTGTGTCCGAGCATGTCGGGCACGATCATCGAACGGCGGGACCACGTCTTGATGACGTTCTTGGTGCCCTTTTCGTTCTCTGCAGCTACCTTCACGAAGAGGTGCTGATCGACGAAGGGGCCTTTCTTCAGGCTGCGTGGCATGTTCCCAGGCTCCTATCGCTTGTTCTTGCCAGTACGACGGCGACGCACAATCAGGCGGTCGCTTTCCTTGTTCGGGCGGCGGGTGCGGCCCTCGGGCTTGCCGTTCGGGTTGACCGGGTGGCGGCCACCGGAGGTCTTGCCCTCGCCACCACCGTGCGGGTGGTCGATCGGGTTCATGGCCACACCGCGGACGGTCGGGCGGACGCCCTTCCAGCGCATGCGGCCGGCCTTGCCCCAGCTGATGTTGGACTGCTCGGCATTGCCCACCTCGCCGATGGTTGCGCGGCAGCGCACATCAACGTTGCGGATTTCGCCGGACGGCAGGCGGAGCTGGCCGTACTTGCCTTCCTTGGCCACCAGCTGCACGGAGGCACCGGCGGAGCGGGCCATCTTGGCACCGCCGCCCGGACGCAACTCCACAGCGTGGATGACCGTACCGACGGGGATGTTGCGCAGCGGCAGGTTGTTGCCCGGCTTGATGTCGGCGCTGGCGCCGGCCTCGACCGTGTCCCCCTGCTTCAGCTTGGCCGGAGCCAGGATGTAGCGCTTGGTGCCATCAACGTAGTGCAGCAGGGCGATCCGCGCGGTGCGGTTCGGGTCGTACTCGATGTGAGCGACCTTGGCGGGCACGCCGTCCTTGTCGTGGCGACGGAAGTCGATCAGACGGTACTGGCGCTTGTGTCCGCCGCCCTTGTGGCGGGTAGTGATCTTGCCGGAGTTGTTACGTCCACCTGACTTGGTCAGCGGGCGCAGCAACGACTTTTCCGGCGTCGATCGCGTGATTTCAGCGAAGTCGGCTACGCTCGAGCCGCGACGGCCCGGTGTAGTCGGCTTGTATTTACGGATTCCCATAGTTCAATTCCTCGTTAAAGTGGTCTCCGCTTAAGAAAGCGGACCGCCGAAGATGTCGATTGTGCCTTCCTTCAGGGTGACAATTGCGCGCTTGGTGTCCTTGCGCTGTCCCCATCCGAACTTGGTCCGCTTGCGCTTACCGGCACGGTTGATGGTGTTGATCGAGTCGACCTTGACGGAGAAAATCTTCTCCACGGCCAGCTTGATCTCGGTCTTGTTCGAGCGGGGGTCGACCAGGAAGGTGTACTTACCTTCGTCGATCAGGCCGTAGCTCTTCTCCGAAACGACGGGAGCAAGGATCACGTCGCGGGGATCTTTTGTGGTGGTCGCGCTCACTTGGCGTCCTCCTTGGCAGTTGCCTTAGCTGCGATGAATGCCTCGTAGGCGGCCTGGGTGAAGACCACGTCGTCGGAAACGAGCACGTCGTAGGTGTTCAACTGATCCACGTAAATGGTGTGAACAGCCTCGATGTTGCGCAGGCTCAGGGCCGCCACATCGTTGGCGCGCTCGATGACTACGAGCAGGTTCTTGCGGTCGGTGATGGCGCGCAGGGCGTCGGTAGCGGCCTTGGTGGACGGCTTGTCGCCGGCAACCAGTGCCTCCACGACGTGGATGCGGCCGTTGCGTGCCCGGTCGGAGAGGGCGCCGCGCAGGGCAGCGGCCTTCATCTTCTTGGGGGTGCGCTGGCTGTAGTCGCGCGGGGTCGGGCCGTGCACGACGCCGCCGCCGGTCATGTGCGGGGCGCGGATCGAACCCTGGCGGGCGCGGCCGGTGCCCTTCTGCTTGAACGGCTTGCGGCCGGCACCGGAAACCTCGGCGCGGGTCTTGGTCTTGTGGGTTCCCTGCCGGGCAGCAGCGAGCTGTGCGACGACGACCTGGTGCAGCAGCGGCACGTTGGTCTGGACGTCGAAGATCTCTGCAGGCAGGTCAACCTTGAGCGTGTTGGCCATTGAACTAGGCTCCCTTCACAGCGGAACGGACGAGAACGACCGAGCCGCGGGCACCGGGAACGGCACCCTTGATCAAGAGCAGCGAGTTCTCGGTGTCCACAGCGTGAACGGTCAGGTTCAGCGTGGTCTGGCGGACGGCACCCATGCGGCCGGACATGCGCATGCCCTTGAAAACGCGGCCCGGAGTGGACGCGCCGCCGATGGAACCGGGCTTGCGGTGGTTCTTGTGCGCGCCGTGCGAGGCACCCACACCGGCAAAGCCGTGACGCTTCATGACACCGGCGAAGCCCTTACCCTTGGTGGTTCCGACGACGTCGACCTTCTGGCCGGTCTCGAACAGTTCCACGGAGAGTTCCTGGCCCAGCTCGTAGGAGCCGGCATCGGCGGTGCGCAGCTCGACCACGTGGCGGCGCGGGGTAACCCCGGCCTTCTCGAAGTGGCCGGCCAGCGGCTTGGTCACCTTGCGCGGGTCGATCTGGCCGTAGCCGATCTGGACGGCGGTGTAGCCGTCGACGTCCGCAGAGCGCAGCTGGGTGATGACGTTGGAGTCGGCCTTGACGACGGTGACCGGGATGAGCCGGTTGTTCTCGTCCCAGACCTGGGTCATGCCGAGCTTGGTGCCCAGCAGTCCCTTTACTTGGCGTGTAGTGGTAGACAAATTACTCACTCCCCTACAGCTTGATTTCGATGTTCACGTCCGCCGGCAGGTCGAGCCGCATCAGCGAATCGACGGCCTTGGGCGTGGGATCGATAATGTCGATCAGCCGCTTGTGGGTGCGCATTTCAAAGTGCTCCCGGCTGTCCTTGTACTTGTGCGGCGACCGGATAACGCAGTACACGTTCTTCTCGGTGGGCAGCGGCACGGGGCCCACTACCGTTGCGCCTGCACGCGTGACCGTCTCAACGATCTTCCGTGCTGAAACATCAATGACCTCATGGTCATATGACTTCAGACGGATGCGGATTTTCTGTCCCGCCATGGCGTCTCCGCTCTCTTTCTCAGTGCTGCTCTGTTGACTTTCTCCTGATGCGCCCCGACGGCTGGATCGCTCCTGGCCTGGCGCTCCTCCGGCAGACTGAATCCGGATGAATCCGGGTTCCTCACCCTGCTGAGGCTCCGACCCCCGCGGTCGGGCGTGTCGCGAACATTCTGCGCACTCCGCCCGCTCAAAATGGAGGGTGGGTTATATTTGGGCTTCTTTGAACTCTGTGGAGCCTGACCCTGCCCCGGGCATTATCCCGGGCGGGACCCAGCTTCGCACGAAGACATGCAAAAGCGCTTGAACAACTCATCTAGTGTGGCAGACTTTGGCCCTGATTGCGAATCGGCCCCCGGCCCAGGAAGCCCGCACCCCCGCCGCCCCGCTATGGCGCGGACCCGCCGGCAGTGCGATGCTGGTGCCAGCCCGCTCCGCCGGGCACTGCATACGGGAGACCAGGTTTCAGGAGGACTACAGCGAATGGCAATGGACAGCGGGCGCCTGGCGGCAATGATCCCGTCCGACTTTACCCTGGGCGTGGCCACGGCGGCATTCCAGATCGAGGGCGCCGTCGCCGAAGAGGGCCGCGGACCCTCCGGCTGGGACGCGTTTTCGCACGAGCCGGGGCGGATTGCCGGCGGGGCGACGGCGGACGCGGCCTGCGACCATTACCACCGGATGCCGGACGACGTCGCGCTGATGGCCGAGCTCGGCGTGGACTCGTACCGGTTCTCGCTGTCCTGGCCGCGGATCCAGCCCGGCGGACAGGGGCCGGTCAACCAGCGCGGCATTGATTTCTACGACCGGCTGCTGGATGAACTGCTGGCCCGGGGTATCTCCCCGATGTGCACGCTCTACCACTGGGACACCCCGCTGCCGCTGGAGCACGCCGGCGGCTGGCTCAACCGGGATACCGCTTACCGGCTGGCCGACTTCGCGGCCATCGCCGCGGACAAGTTCGGCGACCGGGTGGACCGTTGGGTCACGATCAACGAGCCGACCACCGTCACCCTCAACGGCTACGGCCTCGGCGTCCATGCGCCCGGCCAGGCCGGGCTGTTCGACGCCCTGCCGGCCGCGCACCATCTCATCCTCGCGCACGGGCTCAGCCTCTCGGCACTGCGGGCCGGCGGGATCGCGGGCGAGGCGGGCATCACGAACGTCTACTCCCCCGTGGTGGGCGCCAAGGACGGACTGGCCCACGATGTGCTGGTGGAACTGTTCGACGTGCTGCACAACGGCATGTTTTCGGACCCGGTGCTGCTGGGCCGCTACCCGGAGTTCAACCCGGTGCTCAAGCCCGCACTCCAGTACCTGCGCGAGATTCCGGACGAAGACCTGGCGGTGATGAGCCAGCCGCTGGATTTCTACGGGCTGAACTACTACTTCCCCACCAGGATCGGCATCGGCCCGGGGCCGCTGACCGGACCGGAGGCGATCCCCGACGGCCTGCCCGAGCTGCTCTGGGAGCAGGGCGGCGAGCTGCCGTTCCACTTGGCCGCGTGGCCGGGGTACGACCGGACAGAATTCGGCTGGCCCGTGGCACCCGACTACCTGCAGGTCGCCCTTGCCCGGATGGCCGAGCGTTACCCCAACCTGCCGCCGGTCTACATCACCGAGGGGGGCGCCAGCTTCAAGGATGTGGTGGTCCGCGATGCGCTGACCAAGGAGCCGTCGGTCGCCGACGTGCGGCGGATCGACTACCTGGCCTCGCACCTGGAGGCCGCGCTCACCGCGACGGCGCCGGACGGGCCCGCAGCCGGCATCGACCTGCGCGGCTACTACGTGTGGACGCTGATGGACAACTTCGAATGGGCGGCGGGGTACAGCCAGCGCTTCGGCCTGGTGTACGTGGACTTCGCCACCCAGCAGCGGATCCGCAAGGCGTCCTTCCACTGGCTGAAGGATGTGGCCGCGCGCCGTCGTCGTGCCGGTGCCGGCGAGACGGCGGGGCAGACCGAGCCGGCGGTGGCAGCACCGGGTCAGGCCTGACGGCCCGCCGGCGCGTTCGCCAGTCCCCGGCGCTTCGGCTACGGCCCGCCGTTGGCGCGCCGGATGCGGCGGGCACGGTCCAGCTCATGGCGAAAGTACCGCCTGCCCCAGGACACCGCCCCGACCACCGCGGCGGCCAGGCCCAGGACGATCCACACGATCAGCCATTCCATGGTCCGATCCTACTGGTTGGCGGTCGAAATTCGTGCCCGTCCTCCAGTTCCCGGGGCCGCGGCCGCGACTATTCTGGGAGTGTCCACAGCAGATGCTCCCAGGAAGCCGGACAACCATGCTCAGCACCAAAGCCATGACGACGGTCCTGCCCGTGAAGGACATGGACCGGGCGCGCGCGTTCTACCAGGATTCCCTCGGCCTGCAGCCGGCCGGCCCGCTCGGAGAGGATACGTTCCTTTTCTCCAGCGACGGTTCCACCGCGGTAGAACTCATCGTCCGACCGGACGCCGACACGTCGGACCACACCTCGATCAGCTTCGAGGTGGCCGATTTGGAAACCGAGATGTCCGAACTGGCCGGCCGCGGCGTCGACTTCGCGGACTACGACCTGCCGGGCCTCAAGACCGTAGACCACATCGCGGTGACCGGCCACCAGCGCTGCGCCTGGTTCCCGGACTCGGAGGGCAACATCCTCTGCCTGCACCAGAACATCTGAATCCGGGAGGAACAAGACCGACGGCGCACCCGGACCGTTCGAGCAGCATTCCACCCGCACCGGGCGCACTCGTTAAAAGAGAGAACCCCCGCCGTCCTGAGACGGCGGGGGTTCTCCTGCCTCCGACCGGAAAGCTCCGGTCAGCAGATCACAAAGTTACTTGGTGATCTTGGTGACGCGGCCCGAACCAACGGTGCGGCCGCCTTCACGGATAGCGAAGCCGAGGCCCTCTTCCATGGCGATCGGCTGGATGAGCTCAACGGTCATCTCAGTGTTGTCGCCCGGCATGACCATTTCGGTGCCCTCTGGGAGGGTGATAACGCCGGTCACGTCGGTGGTGCGGAAGTAGAACTGCGGACGGTAGTTCGAGTAGAACGGGTTGTGGCGTCCGCCTTCATCCTTGGACAGGATGTAGACGTTGGCCTCGAAGTCGGTGTGCGGGGTGATCGAACCCGGCTTCACGATAACCTGGCCGCGCTCCACGTCTTCGCGCTTGATACCGCGCAGCAGCAGGCCACAGTTCTCGCCTGCCCATGCTTCGTCGAGCTGCTTGTGGAACATCTCGATACCGGTAACGGTGGTCTTCTGGACCGGGCGGATGCCGACGATCTCGACCTCGGAGTTGATGGCGAGGGTACCGCGCTCGGCGCGGCCCGTCACCACGGTGCCGCGACCGGTGATGGTGAAGACGTCTTCAACCGGCATCAGGAACGGCTTGTCCTTGTCGCGGACCGGGTCCGGGATGTACTCGTCAACGGCGTCCATCAGGTCCTCGACGGACTTGACCCACTGGGCGTCGCCTTCCAGGGCCTTCAGGCCGGAAGTGCGGATGACCGGTGCGTTGTCGCCATCGAACTCCTGCGAGCTGAGCAGCTCACGGACTTCCATTTCGACCAGGTCGAGCAGTTCCTCGTCCTCAACCATGTCCGACTTGTTCAGGGCCACCAGCAGCGTCGGAACGCCAACCTGGCGGGCCAGCAGAACGTGCTCGCGGGTCTGGGCCATCGGGCCGTCAGTCGCGGCAACCACCAGGATTGCGCCGTCCATCTGGGCGGCACCGGTGATCATGTTCTTGATGTAGTCGGCGTGGCCGGGGGCATCCACGTGTGCGTAGTGGCGCTTCTCGGTCTGGTACTCGACGTGCGAGATGTTGATGGTGATGCCGCGCTGGCGCTCTTCCGGGGCAGAGTCGATAGCTGCGAAGTCACGCTGCTCGTTGAGATCGGGGTACTTGTCAGCAAGCACCTTGGAAATGGCAGCGGTCAACGTGGTCTTACCGTGGTCAACGTGACCGATGGTGCCAATGTTGACGTGCGGCTTAGTCCGCTCGAACTTTGCCTTCGCCACGGGTTCCTCCTAGAACGTGTTGAGAAGATTTGCTCTTCGGACGCGATTGTCACGGCCGAAACTTGAACAAGTCTACTTCGGGCTTTTGTATTTGGTGAAATTACTGGTTCCGTCAGGTACCGGCAAAAACTTGCGCGGTTCCGTCGGTGGGTTGTGCCGGCGGCCGGCTGCGTGAGCCGACCGGCCGCCGGCACGGCGTGCCGGATCCTTACGGATAAGGACCCGCCACCCTGGGGGTTTTACTCGCCGCGCGTCTTCTGGATGATCTCGTCGGCAACAGCCTTCGGGACCTCAGAGTAGCTTTCGAACTGCATCGAGTACACCGCGCGGCCCTGCGTCTTGGAACGCAGGTCGCCGATGTAGCCGAACATCTCGGAAAGCGGAACGTTAGCGCGCACAACCTTCACGCCGCTAGCGTCCTCCATGGACTGGATCTGTCCACGGCGGGAGTTCAGGTCGCCGATCACGTCGCCCATGTATTCCTCAGGCGTACGTACCTCGACGGCCATCAGCGGCTCGAGCAGGACCGGGTTGGCGCGGCGTGCGCCTTCCTTGAAGACCTGGGAACCAGCGATCTTGAAGGCCATTTCCGAAGAGTCGACGTCGTGGTATGCGCCGTCGAGCAGGATGGCCTTGACGCCGACCAGCGGGTAGCCGGCCAGGATGCCGAGCTGCATGGCATCCTGGATGCCAGCGTCGACCGAGGGAATGTATTCGCGCGGAATACGGCCACCGGTGACCTTGTTCTCGAACTCGTAGAAGGTGCCGTCGGTGGTGTCCAGCGGCTCGAAGGAGACCTGGACCTTCGCGAATTGGCCGGATCCACCCGTCTGCTTCTTGTGGGTGAAGTCGACCTTCTCGACAGCCTTCTTGATGGTTTCACGGTAGGCAACCTGGGGCTTGCCCACGTTGGCCTCGACCTTGAACTCGCGGCGCATGCGGTCCACCAGGATGTCCAGGTGCAGCTCGCCCATGCCGCCGATTTCGGTCTGTCCGGTCTCTTCGTTCAGCGAAACGGTGAACGTCGGGTCCTCGGCGGAGAGCTTCTGGATAGCCGTGGAGAGCTTCTCCTGGTCGCCCTTCGTCTTCGGCTCGATCGCCACGAAGATCACCGGCTCCGGGAACGACATCGACTCGAGGACGATCGGGGCGTCGACGGCACACAGGGTGTCGCCGGTGGTGGTGTCCTTCAGGCCGATCACCGCGTAGATGTGGCCTGCGTGCACCTCCTCCACCGGGTTCTCCTTGTTGGCGTGCATCTGGAACAGCTTGCCGATGCGCTCCTTCTTGCCCTTGGTGGAGTTCAGCAGCTGGGTTCCGGAGGTGGCCTTGCCCGAGTAAACCCGGATGAAGGTCAGCTGGCCGAAGAACGGGTGCGCCGCAACCTTGAACGCCAGGGCCGAGAACGGCTCCTCCTCGTTCGGCTTGCGGGTGAGCTCGATTTCCTCGTTCTTCGGGTCGTGACCGACCATCGAGGGAACGTCGACCGGGGACGGCAGGTAATCGATGACTGCGTCGAGCATCGGCTGCACGCCGCGGTTCTTGAAGGCGGAACCACAGAAGACCGGGTAGATCTCCGAGTTGACGACCATCTTGCGGATGCCGGCCTTCAGCTCGTCGATGGAAATCTCTTCGCCTTCGAGGTACTTCTCCATGAGTTCCTCGGAAGCCTCGGCAACGGATTCAACCAGCTGCGCGCGGTATTCCTCGGCCTTGGCCTGCATGTCCGCGGGGATCTCCCGGGTCTCGTAGGCGGCACCCATGGACACATCGCCCTTGGCGTCACCCTCCCAGACCATGGCCTTCATGGTCAGCAGGTCCACGACACCGATGAAGTCGTTCTCGGAACCGATCGGCAGCTGCATGACCAGCGGCTTGGCGCCGAGGCGCTTGATGATGGTGTCCACCGTGAAGTAGAAGTCGGCGCCGAGCTTGTCCATCTTGTTGACGAAGCAGATGCGCGGAACTTCGTACTTGTCGGCCTGGCGCCACACAGTCTCGGACTGCGGCTCCACGCCTTCCTTACCGTCGAAGACAGCGACAGCACCGTCGAGGACGCGCAACGAACGCTCGACCTCCACCGTGAAGTCCACGTGGCCCGGGGTGTCGATGATGTTGATCTGGTTCTGGTTCCAGAAGCAAGTCACCGCGGCGGAGGTGATGGTGATGCCGCGTTCCTTTTCCTGTTCCATCCAGTCGGTCGTCGACGCACCGTCGTGAGTTTCGCCGAGCTTGTGGTTCACACCCGTGTAAAACAGGATGCGTTCCGTAGTGGTGGTCTTGCCGGCATCGATGTGGGCCATGATGCCGATATTGCGGACCTTCGTGAGGTCGGTTAGCACGTCCAGTGCCACAATGTCTCCCTTTGTAGGTGAGGGATACGACGACGGCGGTTAGCGCCGTCGTCGTACCGGCTCTTTTACCAGCGGTAGTGGGCGAAGGCCTTGTTGGACTCGGCCATCTTGTGGGTGTCTTCGCGACGCTTCACAGCGGCACCGAGACCGTTCGACGCATCCAGAATTTCGTTCATGAGACGCTCGGTCATCGTCTTCTCGCGGCGGGCCTTCGAGTAGCCGACCAGCCAGCGCAGGGCCAGGGCCGTTGCGCGGCCCGGCTTGACCTCAACCGGAACCTGGTAGGTGGCGCCGCCGACGCGGCGGGACCGGACCTCCAGGGTCGGGCGGACGTTGTCCATGGCCTTCTTGAGGGCGGCAACGGGATCGCCGCCGGACTTGGCCTTCACACCGTCGAGGGCACCGTACACGATGCGCTCTGCGGTGGACTTCTTGCCATCAACGAGAACCTTGTTGATCAGCTGGGTAACCAGCGGCGAGCCGTGTACCGGATCAACTACGAGCGGCCGCTTGGGGGCCGGACCCTTACGGGGCATTACTTCTTCTCCTTCTTCGCGCCGTAGCGGCTGCGGGCCTGCTGGCGGTTCTTGACACCCTGGGTGTCGAGGGCGCCGCGGACGATCTTGTAGCGGACACCGGGCAGGTCCTTCACACGGCCGCCGCGCACCAGCACGATGGAGTGTTCCTGCAGGTTGTGGCCCACACCGGGGATGTAGGCAGTCACTTCGATGCCGCCGGCGAGCTTGACGCGGGCTACCTTACGGAGCGCGGAGTTCGGCTTCTTCGGGGTGGTGGTGTAAACGCGGGTGCAAACGCCGCGCTTCATCGGGCTGCCCTTGAGGGCAGGCGCCTTGGTCTTGTTCACCTTAGGTGAGCGGCCCTTGCGGACCAGCTGGTTAATCGTAGGCACTTTCGTGTTCTCCGTTTTTCTTGGGCTTTGCCCCGTCTGTCATGCAGGGCCAGGCACTGTCGGTCGTCTTCGCACACGCTGCGGAATCGAAGCGACCGTAGGCGTGCAAAAGTGTGGCATTCTCCGCGCAAGAACCCCGCGGACCGGAAACAGGCCCCGTTGCGGTTTCATCCGCAACGGCCTTCATCCACTGCCACACAAAAACAATCGAACATAAGTCTAGCAGAGTATGCGGGTCGCGTACGACGCGGCTGCCCGGCGGTTGCTGCACGGCGGCCCGCCCGCGGTGTCACGGCCGTTCCATCGCCAGTAGCAGGGCCTTTTCCAGCGGCTGGGTCAGCGTCTTCATGTAGGTGCCCGAGACGTGGTTGAGGTCCCGGTAGACCAGGACGTTGCCGATCACCGCCGGGCAGGTCTCCCGGTCACAGAAGTGCGCCGACAGGTCGATGACCCGCGTCCGCGGAGCGAGCCTGGCGGCATCCTCGGTGAGGTCCTTGCCGTCGAGGCCGTCGCTGCGCGGCTGGCCGCATTCGGCCGGGTCCTCGTAGTTCACCGCCACGCAGTCCCGGGCGATCGCGCCTTCACGCGGGCGGGGCGTGTCCTTGAGCGCGTACACGTCGATGCCGGCGTCGGCGAGTTCGTTCCAGTACTCGGCGAAGCCCGCCGCGCCGGGCCGCTGGCCGGTGTCCGAGTCCACGAAGGAAGACTCCGCGTAGTAGGAGGTCAGGACCGCGTCCACGCTGCCGCGGGTCAGCCGTTCCATGGTCTGTTCGTTGGGTCCCTGGCAGACGGACTCCCCCTTGGCTTCCAGCTTGCGCTGCTCCGCGTTGAACGGGCAGGAATGATGGATGTACGTCAGCAGGCGCCATCCCCGCTCGCGGGCAACAGGCTCCAGGGCCTTGAACCACTGCCCGGCGTGCGAGTCTCCCACCAGCGCCAGGGTGAAGTCTCCCTCCGGGTCCCCGTAGGTGCATTCCTTGGTTTCGGTCGCCATCGACTTGACGGCGCAATCGCCGAGGCCGGACTGGTCGGCTCCGGCCTCGGCGGGATCCGGGACCACCAGCGGGGTCTCGGTGGCGAAGGCGCGATGGCCGTCCTCCGTGATCGAGGCGACGCCGAAGCCCGGCGGCGGGGCGGCCAGCAGCGCGGACGTTGCCTCG
>NZ_JBNHGL010000071.1:0-12654 GCF_059091245.1 Arthrobacter sp. Y3225116 | reverse complement strand
GGCGGAGGCCGCCGGCCGCGACCGCGGCTCCCGTGGCGGGAAACCGCCGTCGCCGTGACATCGGCCACTCCTGCGGCGACGGCTGCACGGATGCTCCGCTTCGATGGGCGAGAATAGACCGGTGCTGCGGCTGCCCGCAGCCCACGATGCATGAACCCCCACAGGTAAGGACTCTCCACAGTGGCTACAGCCGGGCAATGGTTCGAAGGGGCACGGCCCCGCACCCTCCCGATGGCGGTCGCTCCGGTGATCATCGGCAGCGCGGCCGCCTACGACCTGGGTTCCTTCCGGCCGCTGCATGCCCTCCTCGCGGCGCTCATCGCGGTCCTGTTCCAGGTGGGCGTGAACTACGCGAACGACTATTCGGACGGCGTCCGCGGCACCGATGACGTGCGGGTGGGCCCGCTGCGGTTGACCGGGTCCGGGCTGGCCAAGCCGAAAGCGGTGAAGGCCGCCGCGTTCGCCAGCTTTGGGCTGGCCATGGTGGCGGGGCTCGCGCTGATCATCCTGTCGCAGACCTGGCCGCTGCTGCTGGTGGGCGTGGGCTGCGTGATCGCCGCCTGGGGATACACCGGCGGCAACAACCCCTACGGCTACCGGGGGCTGGGCGAAGTGTACGTGTTCCTGTTCTTCGGCATTGTGGCCACCATGGGGACCACCTACACGCAGGCCCTGCAGGTCAGCTGGCCGTCCTTCCTCGGCGCGGTCGGGACCGGCCTGATCGCCACCGCACTGCTGATGGCCAACAACGTCCGCGACATCCCGACGGACCGCGAGGTGGGGAAACTGACGCTGGCCGTCCGGATGGGCGACGAGGCGGCGCGCGTCAGCTACGTCATGATGCTCGCGGTGGCGCTCCTGCTGCCGCTCATCATGGTCTACGACTTCCCGTGGATCCTGCTGGTGCTGCTGCTGGTGCCGGCGTGCCTGACGCCGAGCTGGCTGATGCTCAAGGGCAAGAAGCGCGAGAGCCTCATCCCGGTACTCAAGCAGACCGGGCTGATTAACCTCGGGTTCGCCACCGCCTTCGCGCTGGGCGTGGTGCTGAGCCGGCTGTCGTAGCCGGCCGCCGACCGGTAGCCGGCGCTATGGCGGCTCGCCGGTAGCCCACGCTGTGGCGGCTCGCCGGTAGCCGGGCCGGCCCCGGTCCCCGGGCCGGTGCCGTCCGGACTGAAGCTAGGTCAGCCGCCGTCCCCGGGCCGAGTGCCGTCCGGCTTCTGCCCGGCGTCCCGGGGCCTGCGGTAGGAATCCACGTTCAGTTCGCCGTGCTGATCGACGGCGGCGTCCTCGGCCAGCGCGTCCGAAATCTCCGTGGAGGTCCTCGGTGCCTTGGCGCCGGCGGAGAACCGGCGCGCCAGTGCCGCCCCCGCTTCGTCCCTCATCTTGCGGAAGAACAGGTAGGTGATGCACCAGCCCATGATCGCTGCGGCGAGGGCCGAGTAGACGACACCCAGCCTCAAAAAGAGGCAGATGACAAAGATGACGGCCATGATGCCGAGACGCAGGGCGCTGAATTTCCAAAAAGCCACGCCTCAAGTTTACGCTGCGCGCGAGATCGACCGGACGGTCCCACAATTCCTCAGCCCCCGGCTTAACGCTCACCTACAATTGATTCATGGTCCGTCTCTATGTCCTGCTCGCGGTGCTGGCCCTCGCGGTGGTGATCTATGCCCTCATCGAGTGCATCCGGTCGCGGCCGCATGAGGTGCGCAGTATCTCAAAACCGGGATGGATCCTCACGATCATCCTGGTGCCCCTGATCGGAGCCCTGATGTGGTTCGTATGGGGCCGGCCCAGGTCGGGCGGACGGCAGGCCCAGCAGGCTCCCCGCCCCGTGGCCCCGGACGATGACATCGCCTTCCTGCGCACGCTCGATGCGCAGCGCCGCGCCAAGCAGCGTGAAGAGGAACTGAACCGCAAGGAGCAGGAGCTCAAGAAGCGCGAGGACCCCAAGCACGGCGGCGGGGACAAGCCCGCGGCCCATGACGACCGCCAGTTGAGCGAAGACGACCCGGAGAACGGTCCCCGCTAGGCGCCCGCCGACCGGACGCCGGCGTCCGGCTCCCGCCAGTCCCCGGACCCGAAGAAGGCCCGCCGCCCCGATGGGGTGGCGGGCCTTCTGTTGAGTCGGAGGCGCGGGCCTTCTGTTGGGCAGCGGTCCTTCTGTTGATTCGGTGCCGCGGTCCTTCGGCCGATCCTGCCGGCCTGTCCTAGACCCCGGCGTAGCTGTGCAGGCCGGCGAAGAAGACGTTCACGATCGTGAAGTTGAAGACCACGCACAGGTAACCGACGATGGACAGCCAGGCGGCGCGGGTACCGGTCCAGCCGCGGGTGGCGCGGGCGTGCAGGTACCCGGCGTACACCACCCAGATCACGAAGGTCCACACTTCCTTGGTGTCCCACCCCCAGTAGCGGCCCCAGGCCTGTTCGGCCCAGATCGCGCCGAGCACCAGCGTGAAGGTCCAGAACACGAAGCCCACGGCGTTGAGCCGGTAGGCCGCGTTCTCCAGTGTCAGTGCCGAGGGAGCCAGCCGCATGAAGGCCAGCTTGTCCGCCTTGCCGGCGCGGCCGCGGGCCTCGCGTTTCGCTTGCACGAGCTGCAGCACGGACATGGCGAACGTCAGCGTGAACAGCGCCGAGGCGAGCACTGCGACCGAGACGTGGATGATCAGCCAGTAGCTCTGCAGGGCGGGCACGAGGTGGGCCACCGGCGTCGGGAAACCGATGGACGCGGCGATCAGCATGATGACCACAAGGCCGATCACGAACGAGCCGAGGAAGCGAAGGTCCTTGCGGGTCAGCGCAATCAGGTAGACCACTGCCACCATCAGCGCACCCGTGGTGCAGAACTCGTACATGTTGCCCCACGGCACGCGGTGGGCGGCCAGGCCCCGGGCCACCACGCCGGCGGCCAGGATGACGGTGGCCAGCACGCTCAGGGCCACGCCGATCCGGGCGGCGGCACGGCGTTCCTTGCCGTAGTTCATCGAGTCGGCGGCCATCTCGACGCCGGTGCCCGCGCCGGCTGCCCTCCCGCCCGCAGCTGTCGACGCCGCACCGGCGGCACCGACGAGCACGCCCTGCTCGGCCGCGTCGTGCCCGGCAGCCAGCCTGTCTTCCACCGCCTTGATGGTCTTGCTGGATGTCACCAGGTCCCAGCAAAAGGCGATGAAGGCGACGGTGAAGGCCATCGCACCGAGCAGGATGAACAGCTCGCTGTACTGGGCCATGGTCTGGTCAATCGTGGGCATGGGAAGAGATGTCCTTAGTGGTTGTCAACGCCGGCGGCGCTCTTGCTATTGTGCGCCCCGGGGGCGGCATCCGTCAGCCACTGGGTGCGGAGGAGTTTGCTGATGGCGGCCGCTTCCGGGGCCAGCCGGTGGTCCTCGCCGCGGGCCAGCAGGCCCCATTCGACCATGGTGCGGCCGTCCTCGTGGGTGCCGGCCCGCACCCAGACGCGGCGGCGGCCGATGAACAGGGAGGCGCCCAGGCCGGCAAGGGCCAGCGAGGAGAACACGAGGGCGCCGACCTTGCCGGGATCATGGTGGATGTCCAGCGCCGCATAGCGGACGAGGCCGTCGAACGTGACGCTGCCCATCCCGTTGGGCAGTTCCGCCGTTTCGTAGGCGGCGAGTTCGATGCCCCCGTCCTCCTGGTTGCGGTCGTTGAGGACGGTCAGCTCGGTGGTGTCCAGGACGTAGACGTTCTTGGGGTCGCCGTTGTCCAGGCCCAGGTCCCCGTAGTAGGAGTTCAGGTACAGCCGCGGGTTCATGGGATCGGGGTCGCTGCCGTAGGCCACCCCGTCTTCGCCCTCCATCGCGGTCGGCAGGAAGAACCCCACGAAGCCCAGCTGTTCCGGCTGCGCGTCCGGCGCCTTGATCACCAGCGTGGAGGTGTAGGCGCCGTCGTTAGGGATGGCGATGACGGGGCCCTGGTGGGCGATGTTGCCCTCGCCGTCCCGGACGGTCACGACCGGCGCGTAGCCGTTGCCCATGAGGTACACGTTGGTTCCGCCGAGGGTCAGCGGGTGGTTGATTTTCAGCACCTGCTGTTCCTCGGGCGCCCCCGGCTCGGCGCGCACGGTCAGCGTGGCGGTGAAGTCGAGCGGCTGGCCGTAGTGGGTCGGTGATTCCCGGTCGAAGACCACATCGAACTCGTCGAGGCGCATGGAGAACGGCTCCAGCCGGTCCTCGGTGAACCCGGTTCCCGGATTGAAGTTGTCGTAGCCGATGAGCGAATTCACGAACGTTTCGCCCTCGACCAGGATCCGCTGGCCGGTGTAGCCGAACTGCCCGCCGACGGCGACCGACACCAGCACGCCGATCAGCGAGGTGTGGAAGACCAGGTTGCCGATTTCCTTGGCGAAGCCGCGCTCCGCTCCCACGGAGGGCCGGTCGGTGTCCGCGTCGCGCACATCCACCCGGTAGCCGCGGCGCTTCAGCAGGCGGGCGGCGTCCTCGACGGCAGAGCGCGCGGAAACGCCGGCGTCCGCGGGGACCGCCATGGACCCGTACTCGGGCAGCCGGGACAACCGGCGGGGAGTCCTGGGCGGCTGCGACCGCATGGCCTTGTAGTGCTGGATGGCGCGCGGGATGACGCAGCCGATCAGCGACAGGAAGAGCAGCAGGTAGATGGCGGAGAACCACACCGAGGAGTAGACGTCGAAGAGCTGGAAGCGGTCCAGCCACGGCCCGACCTCGGGGTTGTCCGCAATGTACTGGGTCACGACGGCGGGGTTGGCAGGGCGCTGCGGGAACAGCGAGCCGGGCACCGCGGCCACGGCCAGCAGCAGCAGCAGGAACAGCGCGGTGCGCATGCTGGTCAGCTGGGTCCATGCCCAGCGCAGCATGCCGGCGAAACCCAGCGCGGGGACGGCAACGTCGTCCCGGCCGCGGTTGCGTTTCCGGTCGTTGGCGGGCCGGCGGTCCTTCATGGTCGGGCCGCCGCCGTCCGTGCCCGGTCCGGCCGCTGCGGGGGCACCGGCTTCGTCGTGGCGTCCAGCGCCTTCGGGTGTCTGACTCATCAGATCGGGAGCCTCACTTCATTTGCAAACCAGTCCTGCAATTGCGTCACCCAGTCTCCCCACAGCCCGCTGGCCATCAGCAGGCCCAAAACCACCAGCATGGCGCCGCCGGCCCGCTGCAGGAACAACCGGTGCCGGCGGAAGAACGCCATGGCGCCCATCCCCCGCCGCACGCCGAGCGCGATCAGCAGGAACGGAACCCCCAGCCCCAGGCAGTACACGAAGGCCAGGAACGCACCCTTGGCCGCGTCGGCGCCGCCCGAGTAGGCCAGCGCCTGCACGGCCGAGAAGGTGGGGCCGATGCAGGGCGCCCAGCCCAGGCCGAACGTCATGCCGAGGACCGGTGCCCCCCACAGCCCGGCCGGCGGCCGCGACTGGATCTTGCGGTCCCGCTGGAAGTAGGACAGCCCGCCCATGAAGATGATGCCCATGGCGACGACGACGACGCCCAGCACCTGGGTGACCCAGCCGGCTTCGCTTCCCTTCAGCCAGGCTCCGAGCTGGCCGAAGATCGCCCCGATGATCACGAAGACGATGGAAAAGCCCAACACGAACAAGCCGATGCCGGCGAACATCCGGCCGCGGCGCTGGCGTTCAAGGTCCACGCCGGTCAGGCCGGTGACGTAGCCCAGGTATCCGGGCACCAGCGGCAGCACGCACGGGGACAGGAAGGAGACAAGCCCGGCCAGCATGGCCACGGGGATTGCCAGCAGCACGGAGCCGTTGAGCACCGTGTCGCCGAAGGCGCCGCCCACAGTCATCGGCAGCGCGGCCGTCGCCCACCCCATTGTTAGGCGGCCACTGCGTCTTTAATCAGGGCCCGGAGCGTGCCCTTGTCCGCCACGCCCAGGATCCGGGCGGCGACGCGGCCCTCCTTGTCCAGCACCAGCGTGGTGGGGACGGCCTGCGGGGGCACGTAGGCGGTCATCGCCAGCAGGACGTCGCCGTTCTTGTCCATGAAGCTGGGATACGTCACCCCGAAGTTGCGCTCGAAGGCCTCTGCCGTGGGGCGCTCGTCCCGGATGTTGACGCCGTAGAACCGGGCGCCGTCGGCGAATTCCTCGCTCAGCGCCTGCAGGTCCGGAGCTTCCAGCCGGCAGGGCGCGCAGGAGGCGTACCAGAAGTTGAGGACGGTCACCTTGCCGGCCCAGTCGGCCGCATCGACGGTGGTGCCGTCGAAGAGCTTGGCGGTCAGCTGGACGGGTTCGCCGCGCGAGTCCGGCGCGTACTCGGTGACCGAACCGTCGCCGGCAATGTAGTTCTTGTTGTCGCCGGCGTTGGCCTGCTGGGCCAACGGATCCTCGACGGAACAGGCGGCGAGCGAGAGGGCGCCCAGCAGCCCCGCACCGACTTTGAACGCGGTACGGCGATTGAACGAACGGGGGTTATCGGCAGTCACAGTCACACTTTTCTTCGTGGGGTTGGGGGTGTCCCACTTCTACAACGCGTAGTAATTCTATTATGCTCCGGGCAGGTTCGCCGCACCGGGCAGCAGGTGGGCGCACGGCTCGGCGTAGCGCACCCCGGCGAGGCGGCCGCCGTCGAACTCCAGGGAAGTCACCGAGGCCAGCGTGCACTGGCGGCGGCGGGGATCATGCCAGAGCCGTTTGCCCTCGGAGGCCAGCCGGGTCACCCAGATGGGGAGCTGGTGGCTGACCAGGACCGCCTCGGCGCCCTCCCCGCCGCGTTCCACGGCTATCCGGCGGGCGTCGTCGATGGCCTTGCGCATCCGGGCGGCCTGCGCCGCGTACGGCTCCCCCCAGGACGGCCGGAAGGGATTGTAGAGGTGCGGCCAGTGCCGGGGCTGGTTCAGGTGCGAGCGGATGTCCGCCAGCCCCTCGAAGTGGTTCTCGGCTTCGATGATCCGCTCGTCGGTGACGATCTCGAGGTTGAGCGCCTTGGCGGTCGGGGCCGCGGTCTCCTGGGCCCGGGTCAACGGCGAGGCCACCAGGTAGCTGATCGTGGCGCCGTCGTCGCGGCGTTCGGAAAAGTAGCCGGCGGCACACTCGGCCATCTCCTGGCCCAGCGCCGACAGCCTGAAGCTCGGCAGCCTGCCGTACAGCACGCGGTCGGGGTTGTGGACCTCGCCGTGGCGGAGCAGGTGGACGGTAGCTTCGGGCATGGGTACAAGTGTCTCAAACCGCCGGTGTTTGCCCAAAAGCCCCGCTGTCCGCCCGCGCGGGTGTAGGGTCTGGCCGCGGCGGGCCGCCCGGGAAGAAAATCATCCTTCAGGCCGACCGACACGGCGCTGGCCTGCATTGTAGTGTTGCCTTAACAGCTGCCAAGCACCTCTGCGGCCGGCGCGCAGGCCGGCCGCTCGGAGGGCGACCCGTGTGGATGAGATGAAAAGGAACCGGCCATGAGCACCCCAGAAAACGAACCGAACCAGCCCGGTGACGGGGAGGGCCGGCCCGGAGGCCAGGAACAGCCCCGGTACGGGCAGAACCTGCCGCAATACGGCCAGAACGCGCCCCAGCAGCCCGGCTCGGATCAGCCTCCCTACGGGCAAAACGCCCCGCAGTACGGACAGTACGGGCAGAACCCGCCGCAGCCCGGACAGCCATACGGACAGCAGCCGTACGGGCAGGGCCAGCAGGGACAGTCCCCGTACGGCCAGCAGTACGGGCAGGGTCAGCAGGGACAGTCCCCGTACGGCCAGCAGTACGGGCAGCAGCCGTACGGCTACCAGAACGCCGTGCCCGGCCAGTACGGCTACCCCGGCGGGCAGGCGCAGACCGCCGCCAAGCCCACGGCGCCGCGCGAAGTCGTCATCGCCTTCTGGCTGATCATTGCCGCCGCCGTGCTGACCGCCATCGAAATGCTGACGGAACTGGCGGACCTGGACGGCACCATGGCGACGGTGCTCAACGACCCGTCGGTCCGCGAGGCCCTGGGCGAGCAGGGCGGCCAGTTCTCCGACGCCGAGCTGGCGGAAATGATGAGCGGTACGGCGGGAGTGTTCATCGTCATCACCGCGGTGATCGCCGTCGGGCTGTACCTGATGGTGGCCTTCGGCGTGAAGGCGGGCAAGAACTGGGCCCGGATCACCGGCGCGGTGTTCGCCGCGCTGTCGCTGTTCGGACTCTTCAACATCTGGTTCGGCACCTTGTCGGTGCTGCTGGGCATCGCGGCGATCGTGCTGCTGTTCCTGCCGGCGTCGAACAGGTTCTTCCAGGCCACCAAGGCGCACAAGTTCGGCGTCTACGGCCGCTGACCGGAAGCGTGTTCCGGCCGCCTGGCGGCCGGAACACCGCGGGGCGCGGTGTTCAGCTGTGCTCCGTCGCCTGCGCCCGCTGCGCGTGGTAGGCCAGGATCTGCAGTTCGGTGGCCATGTCCACCTTCCGCAGCTGCACGGATGGCGGAACCTGCAGCACCGCGGGCGCGAAGCTGAGAATGCTCGTGACGCCGGCTTCGACGAGCCGGTCGCAGAGCCCCTGGGCAGCACCCGCCGGCACGGCCAGGACCGCCATGTTGGCGCCGGTCTGCCGCAGGATCAGTTCCAAGTCACCGATCGGGCTGACGCGCATCCCGGAGACCTCCGACCCCACGACCTGCGGATCCGCGTCGAAGAGCGCCACGACTCCGAACCCCTTGGTGGTGAATCCGGAGTAGCCGGCCAGGGCCCGGCCCAGGTTGCCGATGCCGACAATCGCGACTTTCCAGTCCTGGGTGAGCCCCAGGGCCGCGGCAATCTCCTGGCCGACGAGCCGCACGTCGTAGCCCACACCGCGGGTACCGAACGACCCGAGGTAGGAAAGGTCCTTGCGCAGGGTGGGCGGGCTCACGCCGGCGGCCTCGGCCAGTTGCTCGGACGATATGCGTTCCGTGCCCTCGGACACCAGCGAATTCAGGGCCCGGAGGTAGATGGTCAGGCGTGCGAGCGCGGCCGGCGGGATCTCGTGGCCGGATGGCTTGGCAGCCTCGGTATCCGGGAGGTGGGTCACTGTTGTCGCTCCGATGCCTGCTGCGGGGCTCCGGCCGTGCCGTTTCCAGCCGTTCCGGGTCCTGGGTGCCGCCGGCGGCTGTCCAACCGCAGGCTTGTGTCTCCCCAAGATTAAGCTGCCCCGCGCCGCTCTCCAACTCCTGTGACGCCGGCCGGACCGCACCGGGCTACTGTGTGAGCAGCCGTCGCAGCCGGTCCGGATCGATGTGCCAGAAGTCCCGCTGGACGCCGTCGATCATGACCACGGGGATCTCCTCGGCGAAGCGCCGCTCGAGTTCGGGGTCCTCGAGGATGTTCTTCTCCTCCCAGGCGAGACCGAGCTCGCCCGCAACGCTCCCGACGGTCTCCCGTGCCGCCTGGCACAGATGGCAGCCGGGTTTGGTCAGCAGCACCAGTTCGTGCCCGGGGCCGGTGTCGGATCCACTCATGCCTTCAACGGTAGCGGCCGGTGGCGGTGAACGGACAATCCCCGGCGCCTCGTTAGACTCGAAGCATGCCCAAGACCGCCGCCGGCCATGCACAGCGCGCCTCGGTCTCCACGGATCCGGGGACGGAAGCGGCATTTTTCGACGTCGACAACACCCTGATGCGCGGCGCCAGCCTGTTCCACGTGGCCCGCAAGATGTACCAGAGCGGCGCCTTCCGGATGCGCGACGCTGCCGGCTTCGGCTTCAAGCAGGCCCGCTTCCTGATGCGGGGAGAGAACCTCAAGGACATCCAGTCCATCCGCGACACGGCGCTGGCCCTTGCCACCGGCCTGCTGAGCGACGACGTCAAACAACTGGGCGACGAGGTCTACGACGAAGTCATCGCCTCCAAGATCTGGCCCGGGACCAGGGCGCTGGCGGACCAACACCTGCGGGTGGGCCGCAAGGTCTGGCTGGTCACGGCCACGCCGGTTGAGGTGGCCGCCGTCATCGCCGACCGGCTGGGCCTGACCGGCGCCCTGGGCACGGTGGGCGAAACCGAAGACGGCGCCTACACCGGACGGCTCATCGGGGACATCCTGCACGGACCGGCCAAGGCTATCGCGGTGGAGGAGTTGGCCATCCGCCAGGGCCTGGACCTGGCGCGCTGCTGGGCCTACAGCGACTCCTACAACGACGTCCCGCTGCTGACCCTGGTGGGCAACCCGGTGGCGATCAACCCGGACGCCAGGCTGCGCCGGCACGCCCGGGAGAACAACTGGCCGGTCTACGACTACAGGAGCGGCCGTCGGGCGGCCACCTTGGGCCTCAAGGCCGCCACCGGTGCCGGCGCGGTCTACGGTCTCTGGCGCGGGGTCAACAGATTCCGGCGGCCGGCGGCGTAACGGCCGGACCCACGTGCCTACGGGGATGAAAACCGGTTAACGGCACAAGGCCCGCCAGTTTCCTGGCGGGCCTTGGAAGCTTGGGAACCGGTTGTCGGTCCTACTTCTTGTTGCGGCGCTGGTGACGGGTCTTGCGAAGCAGCTTACGGTGCTTCTTCTTGGCCATACGCTTGCGGCGCTTCTTGATAACTGAACCCACGAGTCCCTCATTCACTGATAGTTTCGTCAGCTGCCGGTGCCCGGCGGGGCACACGTCAACTCACGGTTTTCGACGATGACGTAAAACGTTCCTTAACAGGGTACCGCCTCCGCACCCCCCGCTTTGACCGCCGGACGGCAGCCGGCTCGCTCCGGAGCGTCAGGCCGTCCCGGTCTCCCGGTCGATCACGGCTCCGCGCAGGTACTCCTCCACGGCCGATTCGGGCACCCGATAGGAACGTCCAAAGCGCACGGCGGGCATCTCGCCCGAATGCACCAAGCGGTAAACGGTCATCTTGGACACGCGCATGACCGCGGCCACTTCCGACACCGTCAAGAAGCGCACACTCGAGAAATTGTTCTCGTCAGCCATTACGCACTGTTCCTTTACTGTAAGCAACACCGGCGGCGTGCCGCCTTGCCCCGCCCCAACAACCGTCTTCCTAGATACTTTAGAGGCTGTTGTGGCAAAAGTGAAAGTGCACACTGTAGCTTAAGCGTTTTAACCAAGCACGGCCTTTTACCCTCAGGCCGCTTTCGTGGCGCGATTCCCGGCGGCCGACGCCAGCTGGGCCAGCACCTCCGCCGTGACGCCCCACTCCATGCAGGCATCGGTGACACTCTGCCCGTAAACCAGCGCCGCTCCCCCGCCGTCCTGGGACACCTCCAGTTTCTGTGCCCCGCCCACCAGGAAGCTCTCCAGCATCAGGCCGGCGATGGCGCTGCCGCCGGCTTCGACCTGCGCGGCGATCTCCAGCGCCACCTCGGCCTGGCGGTGGTGGCTCTTGCCGCTGTTGGCGTGGCTGGCGTCCACGATCAACCGCGGATTCAGGCCGGCTTCCGCCAGCGCCCCGGACGCCGCCGCCACCTCCTGGGCTCCGTAGTTCGGGCCGCTCGCGCCGCCGCGCAGGATCACGTGGGTGTCGGGGTTGCCGTTGGTGGAGACCAGCGCCGCGCGCCCCTCGCCGTCGATCCCCAGGAACACCTGTGCCGCGGCCGCTGCGTGGCAGGCGTCGAGCGCAACCTGGAGCCCGCCATCGGTTCCGTTCTTGAAACCCACCGGCATGGAGAGCCCGGAGACCAACTGGCGGTGGATCTGGCTCTCGGTGGTGCGCGCACCGATCGCTCCCCAGCTGACCAGGTCCGCCAGGTACTGCGGGCTGATCGGTTCCAGGAACTCCGTGGCCACCGGCAGGCCGAGCTCCGCCACCTCCAGCAGGAACGTCCGCGCCAGCCGCAGGCCGGCGGCGATGTCGTGGGAGCCGTCCAGCCGCGGGTCGTTGATCAGCCCCTTCCAGCCCACGGTGGTCCGCGGCTTCTCGAAGTAGGTGCGCATCACGATCAGCAGCTCTTCGCGGTGCTCACGTGCCACCTGCGCGAGGCGGCGCGCGTAGTCCAGGCCCGCCGCGGTGTCATGGATCGAGCACGGTCCGACGATCACCAGGAGCCGGTCGTCCACCCCGTCCATGACGGCACGGATTTCGTCCCGGCCGCGGGCGACGACGGCGGCGGCCTCGGCGGTCAGGGGCTGTTCCTGCAGCACCTCGCCGGGTGACGGCAGCGGGCTGAAGCCGCCCACCCGCAGGTTGTTCGTGCTGCGCGGCGAGGCCGGGGTGGCCGATTCGACCTTGACCGGCGTCGGCGCTTCGGTTTCCAAGAGCTGGTTGGCTGCTGAATTCATGGTCGGTGTCCCGTCTGTTGGCGGCGGGACTTCGCTACAGAACCCGCCGGAGAAATGGCGAAGGGCAGAGAATCATCTCTGCCCTGTTGGCTCTGAAGGTCGGTATGCGTAGGCGCTAAGCGGTTACGTCAGGCCCCTCCAGAGCCAACGCAAAATACGCATACCAACGAGTCGTCATACCCGGAACTGTACGCCCGATCCGCGGGGGAAGGAAAACGCGGGCCCGGGACATGACAGATTATGACGACGGCGAGGCGCCGGCTCCTGCGGCCGGCGGTGCGGGGCCGGCCTCGCTCAGGCCAGGCCGGCCAACACATCGATGCCGAAGACCGGCTCCCGGTCCAGCGGGCGCACGTCTGCGATCCCGTGCGGTTCCAGCGCGGCCGCGAGCGATCGTTGGAACCGCGGGACGTTCATGCCCAGCCCGCCGCCGAGCACCACCGGGCCGCCCATGTCCAGCCGCCGGGCCACCAGGGCAATCTGGCCGGCCAGGTCGG
>NZ_JBNHGL010000070.1:0-12721 GCF_059091245.1 Arthrobacter sp. Y3225116 | reverse complement strand
GGCAACTCGCCCGAGGGCAGCCCGGGCGCTACGGAGGGCGGCGGCGGAGCCGAGCAGGGCATCACCGACACCAGCATCCTGCTCGGCAGCACCACCTCGCTCAGCGGTGTGGCCGGCGCGCCGGGCAGCTGCCTGGTCGCGGGCATGGAGGCCTACTTCGGCGCGGCCAATGCCGACGGCGGCGTGGAATTCGGCGACGGCAAGACGCGCACCGTGGAACTCAAGGCGTACGACGACGCCTACGATCCCGGCCGCGCCGTGGCGAACTTCCGGCAGATGATTGCCGAGGGCGTCTTCGCCAACGTCAACGGCCTGGGCACCCGCACCAACCTGGCCGTCATGCCGGTGGCCACCGAGGAAGAGTTCCCGCAGGTGTTCGTGGCCTCCGGAGACTCGGTGTTCAGCGAAGACCCCGAGGCCAACCCGTGGACCATCGGCTGGATGCCCACCTACTACGCCGAAGGCAACTCGTTCGGCAAGTTCCTGGTGGACTCCGGCACGGCCGTCACCGTCGCCGTGCTGGAACAGAACGACGACGCCGGCAACGAGTTCGTCGCCGGGCTCGAGGACGCCATCAAAGGCTCGGAGGTGGAGATCGTCCAGCGGGCCACGTTCGAACCGGGCGACCCGACCGTGGACGCGCAGATGGCCCAGCTGGCGGACAGCGAGGCCGACGTCTTCTTCTCGGCCAACACGGTGCCGGCGCTGACGGCGTCGTCGATGGTCCGGGCGCAGGACCTCGGCTGGACCCCGTCCATCTTCCTGGCGGCCGTGGCCGCCAACGAGCGGGACGTGCTGGAACCGGGCAATGCCAGCGCCTTCCCGAACGTGTACAGCACCGGCTTCACTAAGCAACCCACGCAGACCGACGACGAGGAAGTGAAGCAGTTCCTGGCCGACATCGAGGAGTACGCCCCGGATACCGCCGACCAGATCATCCCGCACTGCCTCTGGGGCTACGCCACCGCGGCCACCCTCGAGGAGGCGTTCAAGAACATGGCCGAGCCGACCCACGAGGCGCTGATGGAAGCGGTCCGCAACGTCAAGGACTTTGAGCCGCCGCTGTTGCTCGACGGCCTGAGCGTGGACACCACCACCACCATGGCCCCGATCTCCGAGGTCCAGGTCCAGGAGCACACGGGCGAGGGGTACGTGCCGGCGGAGTCCTACGCGCCTTAACGCAATTCCGGTGCGCCGGGACAGCGCCGGCCGTCTCCGGCGGCCGGTCACCTCTCCGCTGAACAGGACACGCCACGGGCAGGGCGTTTCCCGTTCAACGGTGGCGCGGCGTACATGCGATATGCATAAATTCGGTTTGCCTAACCAAACTAGTTTGGGTAGGCTTGTGGTGTCCCGCCCGGCGTGGAAGAACCGGGCGCTGAACGAATTTTGGTATGCATCCAACACGTTCTTGGACGAACGCTTGAATTTGTCGAAAAGGAGTATTGATTGGCGGTTAGCTTCTCTCAGAATCAGTTTGGACCCCTTGATGAAGCGCTGATGCGGACACGGTCGGAGAAGCGATTCAGAACGCCCTTCGAAGCCGCGTTCCTGGCGCAACTGTCGCCGGGCGATGCACCAGGCACAGTATTTGGACAGCACAAGGGGCCAAGCGGCGAGGAAGTTGGTCCAGAATTCAACGGAGTCGGGCTGGCGCATCCCAGGGGTTTCTTGCGGCAGCCTCGGGCAAGGACTGCGTCCCACTAAGCAGTGCTTGTGCCGACGGATGAATCACCCGGGCAGCCAAGCCCGCTGGGAGTTCGACCGCTTGGCCCTGCCTGCCTGAGCGCCACCGGCAAACGCAGCGATGTGCCCGGTACCCCCAGGTGTGACCCGTCCACGCCGAGCAGTCGACAGGGCACCGCGGGTACCGAGCGTGACTCCCTTCTGTGGCCAGACCGAGTCAGGAGAGGATGCTTATGAACGGAATGGATGCGGTGGCTACTTCCATCCCCGAGGACCCCGTGGGGCAACTGAACTACGCGATGCAACTGGTCGGCCAAACGCTCGTGGGAACCCTCATCGCGGTCGGTACAGTCCACCTCTTGAGTGCACTTCTCGTGCTGACAGTCGCCGGAAGGGGGCGACCCTTCATCCGGATCGGCCTCACAGCCGCGGCGCTACTGATCCCTGTACTGGGCCCGGTGGCGGCGGTGATGGTCCTGTGGGACAGGATGGGCGGCAGCCCCCACCGGCGCCGACCGCAATATATCCGAAACGCTAAGAGCGCCTAGGCCGCTAAATTCGTTGCCGCCGCAGTCGGCCCCCGAGTAGGCTCGCGCTTGTCTCCACCACCCACCCTTTGAACAGGAGCCAGCCATGCCCAAGCCCACCCTCGCACCCGGTGCACCCTGCTGGGTGGACCTGATGACCTCCGATCCGGAGCGAGCCAAGCAGTTCTATACGGAGCTTTTCGGCTGGACCTATGAGACCGGCGACCAGGAGAAGTACGGCGGCTACATCATGGCCTTCAAGGACGGCCATGCCGTTGCGGGCATCATGCAGAGCCAGCAGGCCGGCACCCCTGACACGTGGACCACCTACCTGCGCGTGGACGACATCGACACCACCACCAGCATTGCCGCGGCCCACGGCGGCCAGGTCTACGTTGAGCCGATGGAGGTTCCCGAACAGGGCAAGATGGGCATGCTCGCCGACCCCGGAGGGGCCGCCGTCGGCCTCTGGGAATTCGCCGGGCATACCGGCTACGAGCTGGCCGCCGAGCCTGGCTCCCCCGCCTGGCACGAACTCTTCACCCGCGACTACCCCGCCACCGTGAAGTTCTACCAGGACGTATTCGGCTGGGACACCGACGTCATGAGCGACACCGACGAGTTCCGCTACACCACGCTCGGCTCCGGCGACACCGCGGCGGCCGGCATCATGGACGCCGGGGCCTGGCTGCCCGAGGGCGTGCCGGCGCACTGGCGCATCTACTTCGCCGTCGAGAACGCCGACGCGGCCGTCGAAAAGGCCGCGGCCCTGGGCGGGAGCGTGGTCCAGCCCGCCGAAGACACGTCCTTCGGCCGCGTCGCCACCCTGACCGACCCGACCGGCGCCATGTTCCTCGTGGTCCAGGAACTGCCGCACGCATAGCCTCGGGATGGCGGCCCGCCCATCACGTGGAGGCCCCCCTCGGGGGCCGGTCCGGCCGTCAGCCCAGCCGCGGGGTCCGGGGCGGCTCCGTGCGGCGGGCGCCGGTCGCCTCGAAGGCGGCCGCCACGGCCAGCAGGGCGTTGTCGTCGTAGGCCCGCCCCGCGAAGGTGAGTCCCACGGGCATGCCGATGTCCACCGTCGTGCCCATGGGCACGGTGACGGTGGGAATGCCCAGGTGGCGCGGGACGAGGTTCCCGTTGGCCACCCAGACGCCGTTGCGCCAGCCTAGGTCTGCCGAGGCCTGGTTGACGTCCATGTCCGCGGGGCCGATGTCCGCCACCGCCGGGAAGACGACGGCGTCCAGCGCGTGGTGGTCCAGCCAGGCCTCCAGGTCCACCCGGCGGGTTTCCTCGAGCCCCCGCAGCCCCTCCTCCAGGTGGGGGATCTCGGTGAACGAGGCCACGCCGTGTTCCCGCACGTGCGCCGGATAGGCGGCGATGTCGTCGAAATCGTCGAAGGGGTCCGGCAGGGCTCCGGGAGGATGCGGAAAAATCTTCGACCCGTCCACGTCGGCCAGGGTCCGAAACGCCGGGTCCCCGTTGGCGGCGAGGAAGTCGTCCCAGGCCCACGCCGAGAGATCCATCATCTCCCGCCGCAGGTACTCCGGGCTGACCAGGCCCCGGGTGGCGATTTTCGGGGCGCCGGGCCGGTCGCCCTCGTAGTTGGAGACGACCGGGAAATCCACGGGAACCACCTCCGCGCCCGCGGCCTCGAGGTCCCGGCGGGCCGCTTTCCACAGCTCGATGACGGAGGCCCGGGTCTCGATCCGCTGCCCGGTGGCACCGCCGATGCCGGGGTCTTCGCCGGTGCCGGCATCGGGGTCGGCGTTGATGTACATGCGGGGCACGCCGAACCGTTTTCCGCGCAGCGCGTCGCGTGCCTGCTGCAGTCCGCGGGGCGCCAGCGCCGGGTAGGAGGCGGGCCGGACCGACGAGGCGGCGGGGAGGGGCACCCAGGGCTGCAGGCGCCAGAAGTCGCCGCGGGTTTCGGGGTCGTCCGCCACGACCACGTCCAGCACTTCCAGCAGGTCGGCCATGGTCCGGGTGTGCGGCACCACCACGTCCATGGTGGGAACCAGCGGCCAGTTGCCCCGCACCGAGATGATCCCGCGCGACGGGGTGTAGGCACACAACGCGTTGTTCGACGCGGGCGCCCTGCCGCTGGACCAGGTTTCCTCGCCGAGGCCGAAGGCGCCGAAGCTTGCCGCCGTCGCGGTTCCGGAGCCGTTGGATGAGCCGGAACCGAAGGCGGCCGTCAGGAAGTCGGCGTTGTAGGGGCTTTCGGCGCGCCCGTATAGACCGCGCTGCATGCCCCCGTTCGCCATCGGCGGCATGTTGGTGAGGCCCAGGAGCACTGCCCCTGCCGCGCGCAGCCGTTCGATGGCGAACGCGTCGCGCCGGGCCACCAGGTGCTCAAAGGCGGGCGAGCCCGCGGCGGCGGTGAGGCCTTCGGCCAGGTAGCTGTCCTTGGCCGTATAGGGGATGCCGTCCAGCGGTCCCAGGGTTTCTCCGCGCGAACGCCGCCGGTCGGAAGCGCGGGCGGCCGCGAGCGCCTCGGGATTCATGACGACGACGGCGTTCAGCCGGATGCCGCCGTGGTCGTAGGCGGCGATGCGTTCCAGGTAGGCGTGCGTGAGTTCCTCGCTGGTCGCCTGCCCCGTGTGCAGCGCCTCGCGCAGCTGGGCAATCGAGGCCTCCACCACGTCGTACCGGCTCATGCTGCCGCCTTCGCGCCGAGCCTGGGTTGCTGCTGCGTGATGCAGTGGATCCCGCCGCCGCGGGCCAGTATCGGCCGCGCGTCCACCGTGACCACGCGGCGGCCGGGGTAGGCCGCGGCGAGGATTTCGGCTGCCAGCGCGTCGGCGCGTTCCTCGCCGTAGCCGCAGGCGATGACACCGCCGTTGACCACCAGGTGGTTGACGTAGCTCCAGTCGACGAATCCCTCGCCGTCCTCGAGGGTGTCCGGGGCGGGCAGTTCGACGAGGTCGAACGGCTTGCCCGCCGCGTCGACCTGGGTCTCGAGAAAGGAGCGCAGCGACCGGCTGACCTCGAAGTCGGGGTGTGCCGGGTTGTTTTGCATATGCAGCAGGATCCGTCCGGGCGAGGGCAGCGCGGCCACCATGTCTATGTGCCCGCGCGTGCCCAGGTCCTCGTAGTCACGGGTCAGCCCCCGGGGCACCCACACCGCATGGGTGGCGCCCAGCGTGCGGGCCAGTTCCGCTTCCACCCGCCCCTTGTCCGCATACGGATTCCGATCGGGGTCGAGCTGCACGGTTTCGGTCACCAGCACGGTGCCCTCGCCGTCGACGTGGATGGCGCCGCCCTCGTTCACCAGCAGGGAGGGGATGAGTTCGGCGCCGGCCTGCGCGGCGACGAAGCTTCCGATGCCGCGGCTCTTCTCCCACTCGGCCCAGGCCGGCGCGCCCCAGCCGTTGAAGGTCCAGTCCACCGCTCCGAGGACGTCCGGCCGTTCGTCGTCGACCACGAAGGTCGGGCCGATGTCCCGCATCCAGAACTCATCCAGCGGCGCCTCGTGCCGGTCGATTCCGCTGTCCAGCATGCGGCCGGCGCGCTCCCGCTCCGTCGGGTCCACCACCATGGCAACCGGTTCAAACTCCGCGACGGCGTGTGCCACCGCGGCCCAGGCGCCGTACGCCTCCTCGGCCGACGCCGCGTCCGCGCCCAGCGTCAGGCCGGCCCGCGGGAACGCCATCCAGGTGCGCTCGTGCGGATCGGTTTCCGCCGGCATTCTCCAAGCCACAGAGGCCTCCGTCTCGTGAGGAACAGGAAGGGCCGCCCGCCCCGCCTTGTTGATCGCATGATCAATAATGCAGCGAAATTACTCTAGACTGTTCTGTGATGTCAAGCACACCCAAACGCACCGCGCGGAAGGCGCCCGCCGAGCGCGCCGCGGAAATCGCCGAAGCGGCCCGGGCCATCGGGCTCGAGCAAGGCCTTGCCGCGATCACCCTGCGCAACGTGGCGGGCAGGGCCGGGGTGGCCCCTGGCCTGGTGGCGCACTACCACCCCGCCATCGATGCCCTGGTGGCCGGCGCCTTCACGTCCATCGTGGCCGCGGAAATCGATGAGGTGTCGGCCATGGTGGCGGCCAGGCCCACCCCGCAGCAGGGCCTTGGGCTGCTGCTCGACACGCTCCTGGACGACCGCCGGCTGGATGTGACGGCGGTGTGGGTGGAAGCGTGGTCCCTGGGCCGCCGGAACGAGGCGCTGGCAGTCAGCGTGCGCGCCCAGATGGACGCGTGGCAGGCGGTAATCCGGGAGCTGCTCGAGGCGGGCGTCGCCGCCGGCGAGTTCACCACGCCGGACGCGGAAACAGTGGCCTGGCAGGTTCTGGGCATGATCGACGGGCTGAATGCCCAGGGCCTGGTGCGCTGGAACGGGGTCAGCGACCGGCACACCCACCTCGCCCGCGCCGTGGAAGTGATGGTCGGAGCGGCGCCGTCGTCGCTGTTGCCCCACCCGGCGCCCGGCGCGGACAAGTGACGCGCGGACGCATGCCAAGGTGCGGGACGACGGCGGCCGCGCGCCTTGGCAGGTGAGCGGCCGCCGTCGTTATTTTGGGGTTCGGTTCACTTGTTTTGGTTGATGCGGATCATGTTGCCCGAGGGGTCCCGGACGGCGCAGTCGCGCGGTCCCCACGGCTGGTCCATGGGCTCCTGCAGGACCTCGGCCCCGATGGACACCAGCCGTTCGAAGGCGGCGTCCAGGTCATCCGTGCGGAACACGAGCATGGGCAGTACGCCCTTGACCAGCAGCTCCTGCAGCTGGTCGCCGTCGGCCTGCGAGCGACCGGCGTGGGGTGCGGACAACACCAGCTCCAGTTCGGGCTGGTCGGGACTGCCCATGGTGATCCAGTGGAAGCCGTCGTTGGCGACGTCGTTGCGGACCTCGAGCCCCAGGCCGTCCCGGTAGAACGGGATGGATTCCGCAGGATCGTTCACCGTGATGTTGCAGTACTGAAGTGAAATAGTCATGCGGCCAAGCTACGCCCGGGCCGGCGCGGCCGCTTCTTCGATCCTGCTCGATCTCGGGTCCACCGGCCGGGTGAGCAGCTTCGCGATGCACGGCGGCATGGCCTCCGCCGCCGGATGCTCCCGGGCCCGATAGGCGCTGGGGGTTTCGCCCACCAGCTGGCTGAACCGCGTGCTGAACGATCCCAGCGACGTACAGCCCACCTCCATGCACGCGTCCGTGACGCTCGCGCCGGAGCGCAGCAGCGCCATTGCGCGCTCAATCCGGCGGGTCATCAGGTAGTTGTAGGGCGTCTCCCCGTAGGCGGCCTTGAACCGGCGCGAAAAATGCGCCGGCGACATCAGCGCCTTCGCCGCCATCGTCGGCACATCCAGCGGCCGGGCAAAGTCCCGGTCGATCAGGTCCCGCGCCCGGCGCAGATGCACCAGATTGGCCAGCTCCTCAGGAGTCACACGTTGAGGTTATCCCCTGCCCGGATCGGCGGGTAGCCGGGCGGCGGCTGCACCGGCCGCCGCGTGCTTTCCCGGCCCCCGGATGACAGCCATGTCGGTGCCGTTGGACGTCGCGGCTGGCAAATACCGGGTGACAGTCCGCCATCCGCCCCTCCACTCTGGCGCAATCCCGGGCCCCCCGGCTAGCGTCTCGTTACCGGCAGTTCCCTCGAGCTGCCGACCCCGCCAGCGCAGCCGCAGTAGCCGGCTGCGCTGGCGCATGAATCGCTCAACCTGTGGAGGACATGCAGTGAAGCACCAGCCCAAGAGCAGCATCAACGTCAGCTCGCCCAAGCCCCGGCGCTACCGCAGCCTGGCCGCTGCGGCGGCCCTCGCCGTCGTCATTCCGTTCAGCGCCGCAACCCCTGTTCTTGCGGATGCCAACTTCCCCTCTCCCGAGGGCAACACCAGTACCGCCAGCATTCTGACCTAGGAGACCTGGTGAAGGAGCTGCAGAAGCTGGAAAAGAACAGCCGCTTCGGTGTGGACGCCTTCACGATCGAGGAGGCCGGCACGCAGGTCAACAAGTCCGAGCAGGGCCGCGACCTCTGGGTGGCCACCGTCGGCACCGGCGCCGAGCACGTGTGGATCCAGGGCCGCATCCACGGCAACGAACCTTACGGCACCGAGTCGATCCTGGCGCTGCTGAAGGACCTGGGCACCAACGGTTCGGCGGACTATCAGCTGCTGCGCGAGAAGTTCACCTTCCACTTCATCCCGAAGTACAACCCGGACGGGTCAGAGGCCAACATCCGCCACACCGTGCTCTGGGACCAGGCCGCCGATCTGCCGGAGTTCGGCGCCAACGGGCGGGAACAGCGGATCGACCTGAACCGGGACTGGACGCCCAACGGATTCGTGGCCGACGAGTCGCTGGCCTTCTACGAGTACTGGACCGACGTGAAGCCTGCCTATGCCGTGGACATCCACCACCAGGGCCTGAAGAAGGAATGGGGCACCGGCGACGATGTCACGCTGTCGCTGGGCATCTCGCTCGCCCCGGGCGGCCCGACCCTGCCCGGAATCGAAGGCGGGGCCTACGACGAAGTCACCCGCCAGATGCTCGTCCATGTCTACGACGAACTCTCCAAATACGGTTCCATCAACATGGACCGCTACCAGGTGGGCAACGGCCTGGAGATCGACATCAAGGGCGGCGTGTCCTCGGCGATGATGCTGGGCCTGGACTATCAGGGCCTGAACCCGGAGGGCCACTCCAACCCCGTGGTCTTCTTCGAGACGTCCGGCAACACGTCGGACGGCAGCCTCGGCCAGAAGGCCCGGGGCAAGAGCGTCAGGCAGAACCTGCTCGCCATGAAGGAACTGCTGCTGGGCCTGGCCACCGGCGAAGTCCAGCAGGAGGACGCCGACCGCTGGGAGGAGATCCCGCATCAGCCGGTCACCGGCTACAACACCGACTACGCCGGGACCATCCCCGTCCCGTAGCCGGCCTCGCCAGCAGTGGCGTAGCGTTTCCGGCGCTGCGCCACTGCGCCACCAACGACGGCGGTGCGCACGCCAGCGGGCAGCGTTCCCGACCCAGGGGTGCGCCGCCTTCGCAACGCCCATTGCCATGCGTCCACGGTTGCGCCACGCTGATCCCGTGGCACAACCCCGGGACGGCGAACCGCCCGCACACGGCGCGCGTCCCAAAGATTCCGCGGAACGTTCCGAGCAGCCGGAGCGAAACTCCGCCATGTTGGCCCGGGAGTCCAGCGAATTTGACCGAGGCATCGGCTTTTACGACGTCATTTACGGATTCGCCATCACGCTGCTGATCACCAACCTGGATGCTCCGTCGGCGGAGGCGTGGCAGGACCTCCGGTCGCTGGCACGCTCCGGCCTGGTGCATCAGCTTGCCGGTTTCGCCCTGAGCTTCGTGGTGATCGCCGTGTTCTGGCGGATGAACCTCCGCCTGATTAAACGGCTCGCGGCTCTTGATTCCGCAACGACGACGGCGAACCTGGTGGCTGCCTCATTCGTCATCCTGATTCCGTTCACCACGCAGGGCATCAGCGACCCCGAGACATCGTCCTTGGCACTCTCGACCGTGCTGTACGCTGCCAACCTTGCCCTGGCTGCCCTGGCACAGCTGGCCATGTTCGAGATTGCCCGCAGGAACCGTCTCGAGATCGAGCCGATGAACCGCAGGCAGCATCGGGCGTTCGTGCTCGATTCCCTCGTCCCGCCGCTGGTTTTCGCCTTGTCGATTCCGGTGGCCTTCGCCGCGGGCGGGACGGCGGGAAAGCTCACCTGGGCCTCGCTCATAGTGCTGGGGCCGCTTTCGGGCAGGCTCGCCGCGCGGGGAAGCCGGCGGCCGACGGCTGGTTCACGGCTGAGGGTGCGCCGGTGACCATGAATTCCTACACGGTGCAGCGGAACCCGCCGCCCCTCGGCCAGTGAGCGGGAGGCAGGAGCGCTCCTTAAAAGGTGGAGGGACGGACGGGCTTGCGCCCGTGTCCGTCCCTCCCGGCTTCTTCGCTGTGGCGAACGGGCCGGTTACGCCTCCACGATGATGACCGTGACCACGGGCTTGCGCCGCAGCGCGCGGTCGGACCAGCGGATCAGGGCCTGGGCGATCGCCTTCTCGGCGTCCGGACCGGTCTTGTCGCCGCGCAGTTGCATCAGCGTCTTCTCCACGATGCCGGTGGCCTTCTCCAGCTGCTCGACCGCCGGGGCGAAGCCGACCGGGAAGAACTCCGGCTCTTCCTCCAGCCGCCCGGTGTCCGGGTTGACGATCAGCAGCGCGGTGACGGCGCCGTCTTCGGCCAGCCGGAGCCGGTCCTGCAGGGAGGCTTCGGTGGCCGCGCCGGCCACCATGTTCTCCACGTAGACGTAGTCGGCGGCGATCTGGCCGGAAACCCGGGCCACGCCGTCTTTCAGGTCCACCACTATGCCGTCTTCGCCGATCAGCGCGCGCTTCGGGTCCACGCCGGTGCGGACGGCCAGTTCGGCATTGGCCTTCAGGTGGCGGTGCTCGCCGTGGACGGGCAGCACGTTCTTCGGGCGGACCAGGTTGTAGCAGTAGACCAGCTCGCCGGCGGAGGCGTGGCCGGAGACGTGGACCTTCGCGTTGCCCTTGTGCACCACGTTGGCACCGCGCTTGGTCAGGTCGTTGATCAGTCGGTAGATGGAGGATTCGTTGCCCGGCACCAGCGAGGACGCCAGCAGCACGGTGTCGCCTTCGGTCAGGTCAATCATGTGGTCGCCGCCGGCCATGCGGGCCAGCGCCGCCATCGGCTCGCCCTGGGAGCCGGTGCAGATCAGCACGGCCTTGGTGGGCGGCAGCTTCTCTAGTTCCTTGAAGTCCACCAGCACCCCGCGCGGGATGTTCAGGTAGCCGAGCTCGCGCGCCGTCGTCATGTTGCGCACCATGGACCGGCCCACGAAGGCGACCTTGCGGCCGTACTTGTGTGCCACGTCGATGACCTGCTGGATGCGGTGCACGTGACTGGCGAAACTGGAGACGATCACGCGGCGCGGGGCGGTGCGCATGACCGTATCGATGGCCGGCACCAGATCGGCCTCGGCCGCGAGGAAACCGGGAACTTCGGCGTTGGTGGAATCCGGCAGGAACAGGTCCACGCCCTCGTCGCCCAGCCGCGCGAACCCGGCCAGGTCGGTGATCCGGCGGTCCAGCGGGAACTGGTCCATCTTAAAGTCGCCGGTTGCCAGCACCAGCCCGGCCCCGGTCCGGATGGCCACGGCCAGCCCGTCCGGAATGGAGTGGTTGACGGCCAGGAATTCCAGGTCGAACGGACCGAATTTCTTCCGGTCGCCCTCCTTGACCTGCACCATCTTGGCGTTCAGGCGGTGTTCCTGCAGCTTGGTCTTCACGAAGGCCAGCGTCAGCTTCGCGGAGATCACGGGGATGTCGGCGCGTTCCTTCAGCAGGTACGGCACGCCGCCAATGTGATCCTCGTGCCCGTGGGTGAGGACAATGCCGACGACGTCGTTGAGGCGTTCGCGGATGTAGGAGAAGTCGGGCAGGATCAGGTCCACGCCCGGGTGCTGCTCCTCGGGGAACAAGACGCCGCAGTCCACGATCAGCAGCTTGCCGCCGAACTCGAACACCGTCATGTTCCGGCCGATTTCGCCCAGTCCGCCCAAGGGGACTATGCGCAAGGCGTCCTTGGCGAGTTTCGGAGGAGTTTGCAACGGCTTGGTGTTCATGGATTCCGATCTATAGTGCGGTGTGTTGCCGGGCATCAACGCCCGAAGCCGGAGTTGCCGGCACTGAAGTCTTAGGTGGCCGATGCGCCCGAGGCGCTTCGACGGCGTTCCGCGCAGCGGGTGCGGACGGAAAGCATACTTCTCCCGACTTTACCACCGGGCAGAAGGAATCCCGCCCCAGTCCAGGCCTGCCGTGAATAATGACGGCGCCGGCGTACTCCGAGTAAGTCATCAACGGAGGCGAGGATCGCTTCGGCTAGGGTGGCTGGGAGGATTTCACCCTGCCCCCACACGACCCGAAGGAGCCAGCCACGGTCCGCGCATTCGCCTCCCGGCCGGCGTTGCCGTGGGTGATTCTGGGCATCGCCATCCTGGCTCTAAGCCTGCGTGCACCGATCATCGCGCCGACCGCCGTCGTCGGGGACATCCGCGCCGACACCGGCTTGTCTGCCGCGGGGGCGGGCCTGCTCACGGGCCTGCCGGTGCTGCTCTTCGCGCTGGCCACTCCCCTGGCGACGCATACGATCCGGCGCTGGGGCCCGGAAGCCACCGTGGTGCTGTGCCTGGCCGGCGTCCTGGCCGGAACCGTCATCCGCTCCTTGGGCCCGGTATCGGCGGTGCTTGCAGGCACGGCAATCATCGGCGCGGCACTTACGCTTGGCAACATCGTGGCTCCGGTGCTGATCCGCCGCGACGTGCCCTGGAACCGCGTTTCCGCTGTCACCGGCGTCTACTCGGCCACGATGAACGTCGGGTCCATGGCGACCCTGCTGGGCACCGCACCGCTCGCCGCGCTCGTCGGATGGCGGTGGGCACTGGCGGCCTGGGGTGTTTTGGCCGTCCTCGGCCTCGTCTATTGGCTGCCGACGGCGCGGCGACGGCGCGCGGCGTTGGCACCCGGGCCGGGCG
>NZ_JBNHGL010000069.1:0-12776 GCF_059091245.1 Arthrobacter sp. Y3225116 | reverse complement strand
CGGGCGAAGGCGGCGCCGGGGGTGTCCGGTTCCACCTTCGCCCGCAGCTTCCGCACGCCCGACGGCGCGTGCTCAGCCTCGGCGCGGAGCCGTGCCAGCAGGTCACGGGCAACCCCGGCGCCGCGGTGGTCGCGGGCAACCTCGACGTACACCCACAGCCGGTCCGGATGCAGGCTGGTCTCGTAGACCGCGCCGGCGGCAACGGCTATCCCCTGGTCCTCGGCCACGATGCACCGCGACCACGGCTGGTCGGCGGACGGGCGGAGCATGGCACGGAAGTGACCGGCCTGGCCGGTTTCCGGGTCGCCCCAGATCTCCAGCAGGGCCAGGTCATCGTCCTCGCGCCAGTCACGATAGGTCAGCTGGGCCATGGTTCTCCTTTAGGGGGTGCGCTGCCCTGGTCGGGCGGCCGGACGGTTGCCGCAGCGGCGGCGGACGCGCGGTCCGCGGCCGGGTCAGGCTCCGATCAGGCGGGCTGCCAGATATCCTTCGACCTTGTCCAGCGAGACCCGTTCCTGCGCCATCGAGTCGCGTTCACGGATGGTCACCGCCTGGTCCTCGAGCGTGTCGAAGTCCACCGTGATGCAGAAGGGCGTGCCGATCTCGTCCTGGCGGCGGTAGCGGCGGCCGATGGCACCGGCGTCGTCGAAGTCGATGTTCCAGGTCTTGCGCAGCGCCTCCCCCAGCTCCTTGGCCTTGGGCGAGAGGTCCTCGTTGCGGGACAGCGGCAGTACGGCGGCCTTGACCGGGGCCAACCGCGGGTCCAGCCGCAGCACCGTGCGCTTGTCCACGCCGCCCTTGGCGTTCGGCGCCTCGTCCTCGGTATAAGCGTCCACCAAAAAGGCCATGAAGGACCGCGTGAGCCCGGCGGCCGGCTCGATCACGTACGGGGTGTAGCGCTCGTTGGTGGCCTGGTTGAAGTAGCTCAGGTCGGTGCCGGAATGCTTGGAGTGGGTGGACAGGTCAAAGTCCGTCCGGTTGGCGATGCCTTCCAGCTCGCCCCATTCCGAGCCCTGGAAGCCGAAGCGGTATTCGACGTCGGTGGTGCCCTTGGAGTAATGGCTCAGCTTGTCCAGCGGGTGCTCGAAGAGGCGGAGGTTGTCGCGTTTGATGCCCAGGTCCACGTACCACTGCAGCCGGGCGTCGATCCAGTACCGGTGCCACTCTTCGTCCGTCCCGGGCTCCACGAAGAATTCCATCTCCATCTGCTCGAACTCGCGGGTGCGGAAGATGAAGTTGCCCGGGGTGATCTCATTGCGGAAGCTCTTGCCGATCTGGCCGATGCCGAACGGCGGCTTCTTCCGCGAGGTGGTCAGGACATTGTTGAAGTTCACGAAGATGCCCTGCGCGGTCTCCGGGCGCAGGTAGTGCATGCCTTCTTCCTGGGCGACCGGGCCCAGGAAGGTCTTGAGCAGGCCGGAGAATTCCTGGGGTTCGGTCCACTCGCCCTTGGTGCCGCAGTTGACGCAGGCGACGTCCTTCAGCCCGTTTTCCGGGGCGCGGCCCTTTTTCTCCTCGTACTCTTCTTCGAGGTGGTCGGCGCGGTAGCGCTTGTGGCAGTTGAGGCACTCCACCAGCGGGTCGGAAAAGACGTCCACGTGGCCGGACGCTTCCCAGACCTGGCGCGGTAGAATGACCGACGAATCCAGTCCGACCACGTCGTCGCGGCCGCGGACCATCGTCTGCCACCACTGGCGCTTGATGTTTTCCTTCAGCTCGACGCCGAGCGGCCCGTAGTCCCATGCGGAGCGGGATCCACCGTAAATCTCACCAGCCTGGAACACGAAGCCGCGGCGCTTGGCCAGCGAAATAATCGAATCGAGGGCTGATTTGGCTGCTGCCATGAGGTGGTTCTCCGTATCTCTCCAGGGCCGCTGGGTGCGGTCCGAGGGTTGTCATGGCACAGATCCGCCCGGCTGCTGCAGGTACGGATCGGCGCATAGCGAAGCTACAACGTTAGCCTACCGAAAACGGGAACCCGAACCCGAACCGCGCGGATGCATCGGCAGGCATCAGGCATGATGGTTCCATGGCTTCCGACGAAATGCATGACGTGCCGATCCGCGACGAAATGATCCGGCTGGGCCAGCTGCTGAAGCTGGCCAACTTGGCCGACGACGGGATCCAGGCCAAGGAGTTCGTCGAGAACGGACTGGTCCAAGTCAACGGCGACATCGAAACGCGCCGCGGCCGGCAGCTGCACGCCGGGGATACGGTCAGCTGCAACGGCCAAACGGTGCGGGTCAGCCGCGGCTGACCCGCACGGGGCCGTTTGCTACTTCCCCTGCAGCACCTTGTAGGTCAGGAACTCCTTCACATGCGCCAGTTCCTGAGCGTTGATGCCGTGGCCGATGCCGGGGTAGAGGACCTTGGTCAAGTCCACATGCTCGTTCGTCCAGGCGTGGGTGAACTCGATCTTGTCCGGGGTGATGACCTGGTCCGCCTGGTCCCGGCCCCAGAAGAGCGGGGGTTGGATCGCCTTGACCGCATCGTCGCGGAAGAAATCGTTGCCCGCGGCCGGCACGGCGAATCCGGACAGGCCGACCACTGCGGCAATTTCCTCCGGGCGGTGCCGCAGCACCGAGGTGGCTACCGCCATGCCCATGGAAAAGCCCAGCACCGAAACGCTGCTGTGCTGGTCCTTGACTCCGTCCAGCCAGGACACCACGTCGCTGACGGCCTTCGTGACCTTGTCCACGGAAAAGTCCGGCTCGTGCATCAGGGGGAACCAGGTGAAGCCGGGTCCCATCGCCACCGGCGCGCGCACCGCCGCCACGGTGAATTCCTCCGGCAGTCCGGGCACCAGGCCCATCAGGTCCTGCTCGTGGGATCCGTAGCCGTGGAAGAGCACCAGCAGGGGCGTTCCCGCCCGTTCCTGTTCGGGTTTGGACCAGGCAACGACGGGCTGATAAGCAGTTTCAGTCATGCGTTCCATGATCGCACAAAAAGCCCATTGGTTGAAAGTTAAAGCTTCTTGATGTGTCGGATCTCCCATACTCCGGGCACCGACCCGCTACCCGGAGCCCCGCCGCCCGCCGGCCTACCCGGCCCCGTCGCTCCGTTCGATGTGCCCCGTCAACTCGGCGACGAACCGTTCCGGATACTCCACGTGCGGCGAATGTCCGCAGTTTTCGAGCAGCACCTCGGTGAAGCGCCCCCCGTTGGCCGCATACTTTTCCAGCACCGCCCGGGTCTGCGCGACCATCGGCTGCAGCGGGGCAGCGTCCTCCCCCGGCCAGCCGGGCACCAGGCCGGCCTTGCCGAGGCAGTTCAGGTCGAAGAATGAAGCATCGGAGACGATCGCATCGCTGTCGCCGTGGATCCAGAGGATGTCCGGCTTGACTGCCAGGTCGACAATGCCGCTGGCGTCGAAGACCCCCGGCGCCATCGTGTTCAGCACCCCCCTGCGTCCGGGAGCGAAGCCGGGCCAGTTCGGCGAGGGGACGGAATCGCCCGGATAGTTGTCGGGGCCGGTCTTGGTGCTGAGCATCGATTCGACCCAGATGCGTTCGTAGGGCGATTGGAACCCGGCGTGCACATAGGTCGAGCGGTAAACCGACAGCGGCGAGGCAGGCGCGTCGTCACTGGTGTCCCCGGCTTGCAACCGCGCCACGAAGTCGGGGTTGGCACCTCCGCCGCCGGCGCCGGCGTCATCCTCGGTGAGCCTTCGTCCCTCCGGTCCCACCGTCCCGCCGAACCCGTACGGCGAGACCGGAGCCTGCAGCGTCAGGCTGCGGACCGGATGCTCCAGCGCGTATTGCATCGCCACGCCGCCGCCCATGCTCCAGCCGACCAGGTGCGAGGAGCCCAGTTGCAGGGTGTCCAACGTGGCCTGAAGGTCGTCGGAAAAGTCACGCAGCCCGCGGCCGGCGTCCACCGGCGCCGGGTCCGTCCGGCCGAAGCCCCGCAGGTCCACCGCGAGCACGCGGTAGTCGGCCGGCAGCGCCTGCATCGCCTCCTGCCAGAACAACGCGGAGGAAACATTCCCATGCACCAAAACCACAGGGATGCCGTCGGGCCGGTCGCCGTCGCGCTCGAGGATGTTCACCGTCAGCCGCTCCGTCGGCACGCGCCGCGCCACGATTCCCGCCAGCAATTCCATCTCAGCTCCTCGAGGTCGATGCGGCCGCCGTTGGCCGCGTCAAGCACACAGTAGCGGGGAAATCGGGCGCTGACCATCACTTTCTGAAAGGTGATTCAGGTATTGGGTCTCGCCTGCCTGTGCGTCCCCCGCGGCTTCTTGGGACAATGTACCTGTGAGTAACTTGTCCCTTTCCGAAACACAAGCGTCCGTCGCCGCGGCCCGCCATCCCTGGAGCCGTTTCGTTGCCCTGGGTGATTCGTTCACTGAAGGCATCGGCGACCCGGACCCCGGGAGCCCGGGCGGACACCGCGGATGGGCCGACCGCGTGGCCGAGGAACTCGCCCGCGGCCACGATGACTTCGCCTATGCCAACCTCGCGATCCGCGGCCGCCTGCTGCAGCAGATCATCGATGAACAGGTCGAACCGGCCCTGGCCCTGCAGCCGGACCTCATCTCGATCTGCGCGGGCGGCAATGATGTGATCCGGCCGGGCGGCGACCCGGACGCCCTGGCCGAGAAGTTCGATCGCGCCGTCACCCGGCTTGCAGCGTCGGGAGCCACCATCGTCCTGTTTACCGCGCCCGACATCGGCGATACGCCCGTCATCGGCAGTGTCCGCGGCAAGGCCGCCATCTACAACGAAAACCTGCGCACGGTGGCGGCACGCCATAACGCCGTCGTGGCCGACATGTGGGCGCTGCGCCAGCTGAAGGCACCGCAGATGTGGGCACCTGACAGGCTGCATTTCTCCCCGCTGGGGCACCACACCATCGCGGCCATGGTGCTGGACGCCCTCAACGTGGAGCATTCGCTGCAGCCCGAGGCGCCCAAACCGCTGCCGCCCAAGAACTGGCGCACCGCCCGCACCGAGGACCTGGTGTGGGCACGCCAGCACCTGGTCCCGTGGGTCCTGCGCCGGGTCCGGCAACAGTCCTCGGGCGACGGGATCCTGCCCAAGCGGCCGGCCGCCGACCCCTTCTTCGGTCCGGGCATGCCTCCCGGCGCCGCCGGGTAACAGGAGCAGCCGGTGCGGCAGCCGAGTCCCCAGGAGATCCGCCGTCACCGGCTGCGGGCACAGCGGCTGTGGGACAGCCCCGGGGACGACACCGCCGCCGCCTTGCGCTGGCTGCTCGCCTTCCAGTCCCAGGAATATGCCTATGCCCGCTGGTCGCTCGCCCAGCGCTGCGGCGGACCGGCACGGGACAACGCTGCGGACGTGGATGCGGCGATCGCCGGCGGACGCATCCTGCGCACGCATGTCCTGCGGCCCACTTGGCACTTTGTGGCCGCCGAGGACCTGCGCTGGCTGATGCTGCTCTCCGGCCCCCGCCTCAAGGCAGGGAACAAGGGCCGGGACCGGCAGCTGGGCCTGGATGAGGCAACGGTGGCGCGCAGCAACGACGTGCTGGCCGCGGCCGTCGCCGGAGGCCGGCACCTGACCCGGGACGAGCTCGCCGCCCGGCTCGCCGAGGCGGCGCTGCTCAAGGACGACGGCGCGAGGCTGAACGGAGCGACGCTGCGCGGCCAGCGGCTGGGGCATCTGGTGTTCCATGCGGAAATGGACCGGGTGCTGGTGAACGGGCCTCCGCGGACTGCCGGATCCGGCGCCGTGCAGCAGACGTACGCGGCCTTCGACGAGCGGGTGCCGCCGCTGGCCGCGGACTTCGACCGCGACGCGGCGCTGGCCCAACTAAGCGGGCGCTACTTCACCAGCCGCGGACCGGCGACCCTAAAGGACTGTTCCGACTGGTCCAAACTGCCCCAGGCGGACCTGAAGCGCGGCCTCGAAGCCGGCGGCGGTGACGGACTGGAACGGTTCGAAGCCGAGGGGCAACAGCTCTGGTACTCCCCCGCCGCCGGGACGATCGGCGGTGCCGCCGCGGCGGCGGACGACGGACACCCGCGGGCTGACCTGATCCAGTGTTACGACGAATACGTCATGGGCTACACCAAGACCCGCGGCTATCTGGGCGGCAGCGCGCCGGCGGCGCCGGGCGGCGAGGTGCCGATCCACGTGCTGCTGCTGGACGGACGGATGGCCGGCAACTGGAGGCACGTCCTGCGGCCCGGCTCCGCCGAGCTGCGGCTTAAACCGCTGCGGGTCTTCACCGAGCCGGAAGCGCAGGCCGTGGGCGTCGCCGTGGAACGGTACGCGGCCTTCCTGCGGCGGCCGGTGTCGCTCGACCTGGCCTGACGCTCCGCTCAACCCGATCGGGCACAGCGGGGGGTAGCCGCGCGGACGGCGCGCACCGGCGTCGTACTCGGGCCGCCGTCAGGCAGGCGGGAGGTCGGGCGCGAAGAACGCCTCGGTCAGGGCCTCGTGCAGCTGGTGGATATCGGTCAGGAAACCGTCGTGGCCCAGCGGCGTTTCGATGGTGTGGACCTTGACTGCCCCGGGCAACGCCTCGGCCAACTGCCGCGACTGATCCGGGAAGTACAGGCGATCGGAATCCACCGCGGCCACGAAGAACTGCGTGTCGGTCAGGCCGCCCAGCGACTGCTCCAGCGAGCCCCGGCCCCGGGCAACGTCGTGGCTGATGAGGGCCTCGGTGAGCAGGATGTAGCTGTTGGCGTCGAAGCGCGCGACGAGCTTGTCCGCTTGGTAATCGAGGTAGCTCTCCACGGCATAGCGGCCACGGGCCGACGGCGTGATGCCGCCGTACGGCTGCTCCTCCGCCTGCGGCTTGCGGCCGAACCTGTACTCCAGCTCCGGCTCCGAGCGGTAGTTGATGTGCGCGATGCGCCGGGCGATACCCAGACCCGCCTCGGGCGCGGGACCGCCGTAATAGTCGCCGCCGGCGAAGTGCGGGTCCAGCCGGATGGCCGCGACCTGCGCCTGCGCGAAGGCAATCTGCTCGGCGGTGCTCGCGCCGCCGCACGACAGGACGGCGCACCGGGCGGTGCGCTCCGGGAACGTCGCCGCCCATTCAAGCGCGCGGGCGCCGCCCATCGACCCGCCGAGCACCGTGTGCCAGCGCCGGATGCCCAGCGCGTCGGCCAGCCGTGCCTCGGCCCGGACCGAATCGCGGATCGTGACGAACGGGAAGCGTGACCCCCACGGCGTCCCGTCCGGCGCCGGCGACGAGGGACCGGTGGAACCGTAGCAGCCGCCAATCATGTTGGCGGCCACTACGAAATAGCGCTCCGTGTCGATCGTGGCACCGGGGCCCACCAGATCGTCCCACCAGCCGTCCTCGTCCGAGCAGCCGCGTGCGACATGCGTGCTGCCGGTCAGGGCGTGCTGAATCAGGACGGCGTTGGACGCGTCCGCATTCAAGGTGCCCCAGGTTTCAAAGCCGAGGACCACCTCGGGCAGATAGCCGCCGGCTTCCAACTCCAGCGCACCAACCGGCATCCGGCGCAGGATGCCGTCGGTCGCCTGTTCCACCAGTTCCTGCGGTTGCACTATCGTCACGCTGCGCTCTACCTGCTTGCCTAGTCGTCCGCGCCCTTGGCGGCGCGGAAACCGGCCTCCAGGTCGGCGATGATGTCGTTGACGTTCTCGATGCCCACCGACAGGCGGACCAGCCCGTCGGTCACCCCTGCCGCGACCCGCTCCGCGGCCGAGAGCTGGGCATGGGTGGTCGACGCCGGGTGGATCACCAGCGAGCGCACATCGCCCAGGTTGGCCACATGCGAGTGCAGTTCCAGGCCGTCCACAAAGCGCTTGCCGGCCTCGATGCCGCCCTTGATTTCGAACGCGACGATGGCGCCGGTCCCCTTCGGGCCGTACTTGCGGCCGCGCTCGTACCAGGGGCTGGAGGGCAGGCCGAGGTACGCGACGGAGGCAACGTCGTCGTGCTCTTCCAGGAATTCGGCCACCTTCTGCGCGTTGGCCACATGCCGCTCCACGCGCAGGCTCAGCGTCTCCAGCCCCTGGGCAATCAGGAACGCATTGAACGGCGAGATGGCGGACCCCAGGTCGCGCAGCAACTGCACCCGGGCCTTGAGGATGTAGGCCAGGTTGGCTCCCAAAGCGCCGTTGACGCCGAGGTCGCGGGCGAAGACCAGCCCGTTGTAGGTGTCGTCCGGCGTGTTGAACCCGGGGAACTTCTCCGGGTTGGCGGCGAAATCAAACGTTCCGGCGTCAACGATCACGCCGCCGATCGCCGTCCCGTGGCCGCCGAGGTACTTGGTGGCCGAGTGGAGCACGATGTCGGCCCCCCACTCGATCGGGCGGATCAGGTACGGGGTAGACAAGGTGTTGTCCACGATCAGCGGCACGCCGTTTTCGTGGGCGATGGCGCTGACCGACTCCAGGTCCAGTACGTCCTGGCGCGGGTTGGAGACGACCTCGCCGAAGAACGCCTTGGTATTCGGCTTGACGGCATCGCGCCACTGCTGCAGGTTGTCCGGATCCTCGACGAAGGTGACCTCGATGCCGAACTTGGGCAGCGTGGTGCGCAACAGGTTGTAAGTGCCGCCGTACAGGCTGGGGCTGGCCACGATGTGGTCGCCGGCCTCGGCCAGGTTGAGGATGGAGAACGTCGACGCGGCCTGGCCCGAAGCAAGCAGCAGGGCGCCGACACCGCCCTCCAGGTTGGCGATCCGGGTCTCGACCGCTTCCTGGGTGGGATTGCCGATCCTGGTGTAGATGGGCGCCAGTTCGGACAGGGCGAACCGGTCGGCCGCGCTCTGCGCGCTCGGGAACACAAACGAGGTGGTCTGGTAGATCGGCAGTGCGCGGGCGCCCGTGGCGGCATCCGGCTCCTGCCCTGCGTGGATTTGACGGGTTTCAAAGGACCAATCGGCATTGGACATGGTGCAACTCCTTCACTGGAAGGGGCCATCCGGGATCCGGCCGTGCCGGCATGTCTGTCCCGGGTGTGACCCGCGCTTGCGCACCGCCTTGTGGCGGCTGCCTGGTCTTCACCCGGGGCACCCCACCGCGGTTGGAGGGTTGCCGGCCAGCAAACCGGGGTTTTGCGCTGGCACTCATGACCTGCCTCCAGTCTCCGCAGACAAGCCGGCGGCCGCAACAATATGACACCTTATGACCGACCGGCCCCCGCCGCCCGTGTGTCCGCCCGCCCGCCCGGCCGCTTTGCCTGGCTGGATGTCGCCGAGGGGAATCAGTGTCAGGAATACGGGCCGCCGCACGAGCCGCAAGCTGAGTGACTTAGGTCACCCTAAGTCGAGAGCGGGTTCACAAAGTGCCAAGATAATGCCATGCGCTTCGACCATGTTTCTTATGCTGCTGAACCCGACGGTCTGGCTGCCACCTCAGAGCGGATCGCCAAAGCCCTGGGCATCGACGCCGTCAAGGGCGGGGTTCACCCCCGCTTCGGCACCCGCAATATGATCTTCCCCCTCACCGACCACCATTACCTGGAGGTGGTGGAGGTGCTCGACCACCCCGCTTCCGACAAAGCCCCCTTCGGCCAGGCCGTGCGGGCGCGGTCGGAAGCCGGCGGAGGCTGGATGGGCTGGTGCGTGGCGGTCGACGACCTGACCCCGTTCGAAGAACGGCTGGGCCGCCACGCGGTTCCCGGCAACCGCAAGTTCCCGGATGGGCAGGAACTGAGCTGGCAGCAGATCGGGATCAAGGGCCTCATCGCCGACCCGCAGGTGCCCTACATGCTGCGCTGGGATGACGGCACCGAACCGCTGCACCCGTCCAACGCCCGCCCCGCCACGGTCAAGCTGATCGGCCTGACCATCGCCGGTTCTTCCGAGCGGGTGGCGGATTGGCTGGGCACCCCGGTCGACGGCCTGCTGGACGACGTCAAGGTCGCCTGGACGGCACCGAACGGTACGCCTGGCATCCTGTCCGTCCGCTTCGAAACCGCCAACGGGATCGTCGAACTGTAAGTCTTTGCGGCATCGCTCCGTTTCGGGCGTCCGCTCACTTTATAGAAGGAGCAGACGCCCGAAACGGAGCTTTTGAGTGGTCAAGCCCTCCAGATCGTCCTGCAGGGCCAAGGTTTTCCACATGGCTCGTCCCACCGTGTCCGACCGGCACCAGGTCGCCGAGGCTGGTCCGCATGGACGTGAAACTGATCTATGTGAGGGACCTGGAGACGGAAGGTTCAGGACGCCGGGACGTCGCGCGACAAGCTGCGGAAGGGCGATTGGTCCGAGTGCGGCGCGGCGTGTATGCGGCCGCCGGGGAATACGCCCGGTTGCCCTGGTGGGAACAGCAGCGCCTGCACATAGAGGCCGCTGTCGGCAGCGGACGCACCGCAAGAGTCCTTATCCAACGCTCTGCGGCGGCGATGTGGGGGCTTCCGGTGATGGGCCGCTCTCTGGACGTGGACTTACTGGCTTACAACGGCACGCATGGTCGATCTCGTGGCGGAATCCGGTGGTATCGCAGGGAGCTCTTGGAACCCCTTGTTAACCGCGCCGGGTACCTGATGACTTCCCGGGCACAAACCGTTGTTGATTTGGCGGCGCACTGTTCCTTCGCTGAGGCGGTTCCGGCAATGGACCATGCGCTTCGCGTGGACCGCCACCTCGGCCTTCCCGCCCTGAGGGCCAGTCATATTCTTGATCTAGCCGATTCTCTGCAACCAGGAGTGTCAAGCCGGGTGAAACGGGTTCTCGCCTTCGCCAATCCTGCCTCACAGTCACCAGGCGAATCCTACTCCCGGGCTCTGATGTACCTGAACCACTTCCCAGAGCCGTTGCTGCAGTACCCTGTCTTCGATTCGCAGGGAGTCCGTGTTGGCATCGTCGACTTCTACTGGGAACAATTCCGTCTTGCCGGCGAATTCGATGGTGCAGGGAAATACTCCCGGAACGAGTACCTTCAGAGCCGTAGCCCCGCCGACGTAGTGGAGGCGGAAAAAAGGCGGGAGGACCGCATTCGGGCCACCGGGGCGGGAATGGTTCGCTGGATGTGGGACGCGCTTCAGCCCACCAGTACCAAGACTTCACCGGGCATCGTCCGGTCCCTTTCCATGGCGGGCCTTCCCCAGGATAGGTGGAACAACTCGTGGACGGGCATGTAGCGGTCAGTTCTTCCCCGCACCACTCCTGCTTGCGGGGCGAGCCGTTGCTCCGGTTTGGGCACTGGCTCCAGGAAATAGCCGGAGCACGCGCACCAGGCGGAGCAACAATGAATGTCCGGCAATTCCTTTGTGCCCGCTACGTGCCGATGCCGATGGCCGGTCCCAGCAGCGTGTAGCCGACGAAGCCGGCAATATCCAGCAGCGCGTGCGCCACCACCAGCGGCATCACCCGCTGCACCTTCGTATAGGCGTAGCCGAAGACCAGGCCCATGAGGAAGTTCCCGATGCCCGGCCCGATGCCCTGGTAGAGGTGGTAGGTCCCGCGCAGGGCGGCGCTGACGAAGATCGCGGACCAGATGCCCCAGCCGAACTTCGCGAAGCGGTTGAAGAGGTAGCCCACCATGACCACCTCTTCGAGGACCGCATGCCGCAGCGCGGACAGGACCAACACCGGAACCGTCCACCAGTATTCGTCCAGGGCCGCCGGGACAATGGCGGTGGTGATACCCAGGGCCCGGCCGGCGGCATAAATGCCCAGCGTGCCGACACCGATCACCAGCGCGAGCAGGAAGCCCAGGCCGAAGTCCAGCCGCGGCCGGGAGAACGTAAACCCGATCGTGCGGAAGGCCGACCGGCCGGGAGCGGTCATCAAAAACAGCACCAGGGCCACCGGCACCAGCGCAAAGACGATGCCGAGCATTTGGTACACGAAATCGAAGAGCTCCCGCTCGTTCAGCACCGGGTTCAGCGTGGTCGTCTGCGAGGCGAGCGGAGCGCGGGTCATTTTTTCCAGCAGGTTCACCACGGCGTAGACCGCCGACTGCCCGAGCGAGAGTCCGAGGACAATCAGTACCTCTGCCCGGTAATACCTGACCGTGCGCTGCGTGCTCTCGGCGGCGACCTTCTGCTTGTCCATAGCCTCCATCTTGCCAACATAACCGCGGGAGTCATCGGCCGGGACCGCTTCCGTTCCGTGCGCGGCTCCTCCCGTGGCCAATTCCGCCTCCCCAGACACGGTCGCCGACAGAGACCATCTCAGAGGTGACAGCAGTGTGTTGACCCCAAGAAATGTGGTGCTAATCCCGATCGGGTTTCAAGGTGTCCGTCTGATCCATCTTCAAGAGACTGGCTGCCAGCACATGCACCCCCGGAGCACCAGGCCAAGGTAATCCACGATCACCGCAGCATCCTCCAGGCGCTGAAGGACCATGACGCCGAGCGTGCCGTCGAGGTCCTGGCCCACTGCCACGACGTCAAAGACCCCAACCGCTACGAGCACATCGGCTGAAGGCCGCTCCCGGACTCAGGAGCCGGCGCTGGCCCCACGGGCCTAGGCCCCCACGGCCGAGCGCACGCCTGCCCGCCACACCGCGGCGGTCAGGGGCATGCCGGGGCGGTAGGCGAGGTGGGTGGCCGACGGGGCGTTGAGCAGGTGCAGGTCGGCCCGATGGCCGACGGCGAGGGAACCCACGGCACGCTGGCCTTCGGCATCGACGCCGGCATGCCGACCAAGCGCCAGCGCCCCGCCATAGGTGGCGGCCCGGACCGCCTCGTGCACGCTGAGTCCCATCTGCAAAACGGCGGTCGTGACGCAGAAGTTCATGGAACTCGTGAACGAGGTCCCCGGGTTGCAGTTGGACGCCAGGGCGATTTCCACGCCGGCATCGAGCAGTTGCCGGCCGGGCGCCAGCGGCTGGCGGGTGGACAGGTCGCAGGCCGGCAGGCAGGTGGCCACCGTG
>NZ_JBNHGL010000068.1:0-13046 GCF_059091245.1 Arthrobacter sp. Y3225116 | reverse complement strand
AGAGCAAAACCGCGAAGGGCTCAGCCGGTCAGCGCGCGCCACAGGAACGCGTGCGAGAGTGCCAGCAACCGGCCGGCATCCGGTGGCCCGTCGCCGGTGCCCTGGTGTTCGGCGGCCGCCATGTCAGGCCGACTCTCCGGTGATCCCCGAGGTGGATTCGATCACCGGCTTCATCTTCCGCGAGAGGGCCTCGTAGAACATCGACAGCGGGAACTCGTCGTCCATGACCTGGTCGGTGACCTCGCGCGGCAGCCCCGTCAGCGGCAGGGCCTCGGGGCCCTTGGCCCAGACCGAGGCCGGGTGCGGGGTCAGCGTCTTGGTCAGCATCTCGTAGGCGGCCAGCCAGTGGGCCACCTTGGGCCGGTCGATGGAGCGCCAGTACAGCTCCTCGATCTCCCCGCCCAGGGCGACGACGGCATCGGCGACGTTGTCCCAGTCGATGGAGAGCTTGCCGTCCGTCCAGTGCAGCACCCGGTGCTGGTGCAGCCAGGCGAACAGCAGCTGGCCGCCCAGGCCGTCGTAGTTGCGCACCCGGTTGCCGGTGATGGCGAAGCGGAAGATCCGGTCGAAGATCACCGCGTACTGCACCAGCCTGGCGTGCTTGCGGACCTCGTCGGACGCGGTGGCGTCCTGGACCAGGCGCACCGACTCGCGGAAGGCGGTCAGGTCACAGCGCAGTTCCTCCAACGAGTACAGGAAGTAAGGCATCCGCTGCTTGATCATGAACGGATCGAAGGGCAGGTCGCCGCGCATGTGCGTGCGGTCGTGGATCAGGTCCCACATGACAAAGGTTTCCTGCGTCAACTGCTGGTCGTCGAGCAGGGCCGCAGCTTCTTCCGGCAGGTCCAGCGAGGTGATGTCGGCCGCGGCGCGGACCACTTTGCGGAACCGGGCAGCCTCGCGGTCGGCGAAGATGGCGCCCCAGGTGAAGGCGGGGGTTTCCCGCACGGCCACGGTCTCCGGGAAGAGCACGGCCGAGTTGGTGTCGTAGCCGGCCGTGAAGTCCAGGAAGCGGATGGGCACGAACAGTTTGTTGGAGTAGGAGCCCGATTCCAGTTCGCCGATGAAGTCCGGCCAAATGACTTCGATCAGCACGGCTTCGACCAGCCGGTCGCTGCTGCCGTTCTGCGTGTACATCGGGAAGACCACCAGGTGCCGCAGGCCGTTGATCCGGTGCTGCTGCGGCTGGAACGCCAGCAGCGAGTCCAGGAAGTCCGGGACGCCGAAGCCGCCGTCGCGCCAGCGGCGGAAATCCACAACCAGTTTCTCCAGGTAGTCGGCGTCGTGTTCGAACAGCGGGGCCAACTGGCCGATGGCGTCGATGATCACGTCGGTGTGCCCGGCGGCAGCGGGCTTGTTGCCGTCGTCCGGTACCGAGCCGTCGTGGACCTGGAGTCCGCGCAGCGCGGCGGCCGCCTCCTTCAGGCGCAGCCAGGCCGGGTGCTGCGCCGGATTGCCGTGCACGGCGGCACTGTGGTTGCTGCGGGTGGGGGTGATGGTCATCGTCGCCTCGCCTTTCCATCGGGCCGGCTCTCCCGGCGCCTGACGTTGGAATATGTAGCGAGCGTAGCAACGCAACAGCCCTACTTATGTCAAAAGCTGCCTCACGTAAGGAACTGTAATGCTCGACGCCGCGGCGGGCGGGAATGATTAAGCCCGGCTCGTGCTGGCCGGGCTGAATCAGATGAAACTTATAAGCGCCTCAGGCGCGGGGGGAGGCGCGGTACGAAAAGCTACTGCGTGTCCTTCAGCGTCAGGGACACCGAGTTGATGCAGTAGCGCTGGTCCGTGGGCGTCCCGTAGCCCTCGCCCTCGAACACGTGGCCGAGGTGCGAGTCGCAGCTGGCGCAGCGGACTTCGATCCGCTCCATCCCCATAGTCGAATCCCGCAGGTAGCGCACGGTGCCCTCGGCCAGCGGCGCCCAGAAGGACGGCCAGCCGCAGTGGGAGTCGAACTTCTCCTTGCTGGTGAACAATTCGGCTCCGCAGGCGCGGCAGCTGTAGACCCCCTCGGTATGGGTGTCCCAGTATTCGCCGGTGTAGGGGCGCTCCGTGCCGGCCTCGCGGAGCACGTGGTATTCCTCCGGGCTCAGCTCCTGCCGCCATTCATCGTCGGTCTTGGTCACCGGGAACTGTCCGGCCTCTGTGTTGCTCATAGTCTCTCCAACGTTCACGAGTCGCCAATGTATCCCGAGCCCGAGTACAGGTGCAGGACCGGAATGCCCAGCTTGTCCTGTGCCCGGTTGGCCCAGTCGGTATGGAAGGTATCCGAAATGGAATGCGGCCGGGTGATGACAACTGCCCGGTCTGCCGGATATTCCGCGACGTACTTGACCAGGGCGGACACGCCGTCGTCCTCCACGATGTCCACCGTAGCGTTGAAGCCCGCTTCTGCCAGCAGCCTCGCGGAGATGCGCCTGGCTTCGTCGGCCTCGTGCCGGGCCTCCTCCGGAGTCGGCTGGCCGTGTGCCAGCTCGCGGAACGCGGTGCCGACCTCCAGCATGCTCAGCCGCTCGACGAAATCGAGCAGCAGGTTCCGCTTGGTGTCCTCGGGAATCAGCACCCGGAAGGTGGTCTGCCCGGCGGCGGTCTGCTCGCCGGCCAGCCAGCCGAAATTCTGCAGGTCGGCGTCGTTGAGCGGTTCCTCGGTCAGCACGACGATGGTTTCGGTCATGCGCCCAGCCTAATCAGCAGCACAAGCGGGGGACAACAATGCGGCGCGCCGACGGCCGCGCCGGTTAGCGGTCGGCACCGGCACCGGCAAGAATGGACCCATGGCTGTGTTCGAACGCTCAGACCGGTCCGGCCGGAACACCTCCGCCGGCGACGGACAGCCGCCCCGTGCCCGCTGGCTGCTGCTCGGTGCCTTGGCGGGGGCGGGAGCCGGATCGGTCCTGGCCGGAGCGACCTCGGGCCTGGCCTCCTATTTCGCCCGCCAGGTGCTCACCCCGGTCCGCGAGCACGTCCAGGACCTGGAAATCCTGGCCGTCGTCGGAACCGGCGTGGAGCAGGAAATCATCCTGCCGGCCACCCTGGACACCACGGCGCCGGGCGTCTACAGCGTCTATTTCGACGGCGGACGCTCGGTGGCGCGGGTGGGTGAGGTGACGTCCTACTCGCCGCGGGAAGGCACGGTCCAGCGCAGGGTCGAGCAGGTGTATGCCGGCGACCTCGCCGCCGCCACGCGCGGCTGGTGGGGCGGTGCGGCCTACCCGGACCCGGCCGCCGTCGGGCTGGCGAATGAGGAAGTGCAGATCGAGGTGGAAGGCGGCATCGCGCCGGCCTGGCTGGTCCGCGCCGAGGCTGAGGCGAAAACCTGGGCCATCATGGTGCACGGCCGCGGGGCGTCCAGGGCGGAGGGGATCCGCGCCGTCCGGTCGGTCCGCGGGCTGGGCATGGCGTCGCTGCTGATCTCCTACCGGAACGACGGCGAAGCCCCCTCCGCCCCGGACCGCCGCTACGGGCTGGGGATGACCGAATGGCGCGACGTCGAGGCGGCGATCGGGTTCGCGCTGGCGAACGGGGCGGAGGATGTGGTGCTGTTCGGCTGGTCGATGGGCGGGGCGATCAGCCTGCAGGCCGCGGACCAGTCCCGCTACCGGAGCCGGATCCGCGCGTTGGTGCTGGACGCCCCGGTGATCGACTGGACCGACGTGCTGGCCCACCAAGCGAAGCTGAACCGGATTCCGGATGCCGTGGGGCAGTTCTCGCAGTGGCTGATCTCGAACAAGGCCGGCCGGCTGCTGACCGGCCTCGCCGCCCCGCTGGATTTGAAGATGATGAACTGGGTGGCCCGGGCCGACGAGCTGCATGTGCCGACGCTGATCGTGCACAGCGAGGACGACGATTTCGTGCCGCACGGCCCGTCGGCGGCGCTGGCCGAGAAGAACCCGCTGGTCACGTTCGAGCCCTTCAGCGGGGCCGGCCACACCCGCGAATGGAACGTGGACCCGGAACGTTGGGAGCGCGTCGTCACGTCCTGGTTGAGCCGGGTGCTCCGTCCTGTCGGCTAAAGCCTCAAAGGGTTTTTTGCGGGGCGAAGGACGCGCCCCGTCCGGTCGGCTAGAGTCCTAACCGGCCTTCAGCGGGGCGAAGGTCGCGCCTGTCAGCGCGGCCAGGTCCGCCGGGGCGATCTCGATATCCAGCCCCCGGCGGCCGCCCGAGACCAAAATGGCGCCGAAGTCCCGGGCGGTGGAATCCAGCACCGTGGGACTGGCGTGTTTCTGGCCCAGCGGCGATATCCCGCCCAGCACATACCCGGTGCGCCGTTGGGCCACCTGCGGGTCTGCCATGGCCGCGCGCTTTCCGCCCAACGACGCGGCGAGTTTCTTCAGATCCAGGCTGGAACTGACGGGCACGACGGCGACCGCCAGCGATTCGTCCACGACGGCCATCAGGGTCTTGAACACGCGGGCGGGATCCATCCCCAGCGCCTCCGCGGCCTCGAGGCCGAAGCTGGGCGCCGCGGGGTCGTGGGCATAGGCGTGCAACACATGCGGAACCCCCGCCCGCTGCAGCAGCGTGGTGGCGGGGGTCCCGGCGGATGGCTTGTGCCTGGCCACGGTCAGGCCGAGGCGGCGCGCAGTTGCCGTGCCTCGGTGATCAGGCGCTTGATGCGGTACAGCATGGAGGACATGCCGCGGATCCGCAGCGGGGTGATGGCGCGGGTCAGGCCCAGGTGCTCGGCGATATCGTCGGGAACGGCCAGGATCTGCTGCGCCGGCAGCCCGTTGAGCCCCTCGTGCAGCACGGACGCGAAGCCGCGCGTGGTGGGGGCTTCCGGCGGAGCCGAAAAGTAGATCTGCACGTCCTGGTCCGGGTCATCGCCCAGCTCCAGCGTCAGGAAGAGCGGCGACTGGCATTCCACCACCTGCTCCAACAGTTCCGGATGCCCGGCGAAGCGTTCGGGCAGCTCGGGAAGCTCCCGGGAGAACTCCAGCAGCAGCTGCAGCCGCTCGGCCTCGGTGACCGCCTGGAAGTCGTCGATAATTTCTGCCAGCGGTTCGGGAATCGTCTGCTCAGTCGCCGTCATCAGGGTACTTGCGCTCTCTCTTGCGGTTTCGTGCTCGGCATCGTTAACGTCGTGTGCCGGCCGGCTATTCCTCAGCGGGCCGAGGCGGGGACCCCGCCGGGCTCAGCGCCCCTGACGATCGGCACGCGCACGGCATTGCCCCATTCGGTCCACGAGCCGTCGTAGTTGCGGACCGTGTCGAACCCCAGCAGGTACTTGAGCACGAACCACGTGTGGCTGGACCGTTCGCCGATGCGGCAGTACGCCACCACGTCGTCGCCCGGCTTCAGCCCGGCCTCGTCCAGGTAAATGGCCTCGAGCTCTTCGCGCGACCGGAACGTCCCGTCGTCGGCCGCCGCCCGCGCCCACGGCACGGACGCCGCCGTCGGAATGTGGCCCCCGCGCAGGGCGCCTTCCTCGGGGTAGGCGGGCATGGTGGTGCGCACGCCGGTGTATTCCTCCGGAGAGCGGACGTCCACCAGCGGCTTGCCGAAGTGGTCCAGCACGTCGGTGAGGAAGGCCCGGATGGGTGCGTCGTCGCGCTCGACGACGGGGTAGTCAACCGCCTGGGGCCGCGGCACCTCGGTGGTCAGTTCCCTGCCCTCCGCGATCCACTTGTCACGGCCGCCGTCCAACAACCGCACGTCTTCATGGCCAAACAGGGTGAATACCCAGAGCGCGTAGGCCGCCCACCAGTTGCTCTTGTCCCCGTAGAGCACCACGGTGGTGTCGCGGCTGATGCCCTTGGCGCCGAGCAGCGCGGCGAAGCCCTCGCCGTCCACATAGTCGCGGGTGTCGGGATCATTCAGGTCGGTGTGCCAGTCGATCTTCACCGCGCCCGGAATGTGGCCGGTCTCGTACAGCAGGATGTCTTCGTCGGACTCCACGACCACCAGCCCGTCCGCGCCCAGGTTCTCAGCCAGCCACTGCGTGGAGACCAGGCGCTCGGGGTTGGCGTAGGCGGCAAACTTCTCGTTGTGCTCGGCGGCAATGGGCATTGGCAAACCTTTCCTTGACGTGCAGCGTTCCATAGCGTGCAGACGGCCGTGCATAACGGCCGGGGGACTTCTGTTTAGCCTAACCACCGGAGCAGGCAAAAGCTTCCGGGGCCTCACCCGGCGTCACATCGCGGCCCGGGGGAGCGCCGGGTCCCCCTGCCGGAGCACCGGCGGCCCGGCCGGAGCACCGGGACCCGCCGGCCCGGCTGTGGCTTGGCTTACACCGACTGCCGCCGGCGGGCGGGGTAGCGTATCGTTTTGCTGGCGGCATTCCGGCCGCTGTGCATTCTCCGAGCCCATGTCAGGAAGGCAGCGGTTAGCCTACGTGCCCCAGATTGAACAGCTTTCACGCCGGACGCCGAAGGTGTCCGTGGACGAACTGCTGGCGGGCCTGCACCCGTCGCCGCGCTTCGGCGAGGTGTCCTTCGCCAGCTACCGCCCGGACCCGGCCCAGCCCTCCCAGAGCGAGGCCGTGAGGGCGCTGCAGCGTTTTGCCGCCGTGGTCGACCGGCCCAAGCCCAAGGGCTTCAGGAAGCTGTTCGGCGGCGGCAAACCGGAGGGTCAATCCGGCATCTATCTGGACGGCGGGTTCGGCGTCGGCAAGACCCACCTGCTCGCGTCGCTGTGGCACGCCGTCGACGGCCCGAAGGCGTTCGGCACCTTTGTGGAGTACACCAACCTGGTAGGCGCGTTGTCGTTCCGCAAAACCGTGGAAGCGCTCAGCAGCTACCGCCTGGTGTGCATCGACGAGTTTGAACTGGATGATCCCGGCGACACGGTGCTGATGTCGCGGCTGATGCGCGAGCTGGCCGACGCCGGAGTCAGGCTTGCGGCAACCTCAAACACCCTGCCGGGCTCGCTGGGGGAGGGACGCTTTGCCGCCGTCGATTTCCAACGCGAGATCCAGGTGCTGTCCGACCAGTTTGAGGTCATCCGGGTGGACGGCGAGGATTACCGGCACCGCGGGCTGCCGGCAGCCCCCCAGCCGCTCAACGACCACGAACTCAAGCGGCGGTTGCATGGTTTCGATGGCAAGGTGGTGGCGGCCGACGAATTCTCCGATCTCGTCAACCACCTGGCCGGGGTGCACCCCAGCCGGTACAAGCAGTTTCTCGACGGCGTGGATGCGGTCGCCTGGCATAACGTGCACACGATCACCGAGCAGGCAGTGGCCCTGCGGTTCGTGGTGCTGGCCGACCGGCTTTACGACAAGGACGTGCCGATCATCGCCAGCGGCGTGCCGTTCGATGAGCTTTTCACCCCGGAAATGATGTCCGGCGGCTACATGAAGAAGTATTTCCGGGCGGTATCCCGCCTGACCGCGCTGGCCCGCGAGGGTCAGGCCGGCGAACCCGCGGTGTAGCTCCCGCAGCCGGGCGCGCACATGCCGCCACTGTGAAGGAGTAATGCCCTGCGCCTGATGACGATACGACCGGGCAACCGACGCGACCGACGCGGTGTTCAACACCATCATCTGCCCGATACGTTCCCCCACCCCGTTCAGGTGAGCAGTGAGGCCAAGGTGATTGGTCAGGTGATCGGGCCGGGAATGCTCGGAAGCATCAGGAGGGTCGCTCCGGTGGCACTACGCGACCCCGCCGAATGGCCAAGACTGGGCGCCCCTACTCCGTGATGCCAAGCATGGTGCAGATGTTCTGCATGCTGTTGGCCGTGCACAGCCGATACGTTCCAGGGCGAATGCTGTCCGGAATGATGAGGGTGTCTGGGCCAGGTCCCTCGACGCCAATATCCGGCCAGGTTTGGCCCTTGGGGTCGTTCGCAGGCCACCATGTTGGGGAACTAGAGCCGCCGTCATCATCGGTCGAGGCCATGAGGCAGTAGCGGACATGCCAGCTGTTGCCGTCCTGTTCTTCCAGAACCCAGGGGATTCCCCGGGAAGTTCCCTCGGGGAATCGGACCTTGATGGTTTGCCCCGGTTTGGCAGGCGAAGGCGAGACTTCGAGCAGTTCGGGATGCATCTGCGCGTCGGGATCGTTCACCCCTGCCGTGCCGGCTGGTTCTTGGACGGCGGTTCCTCCGGATGTTGAACTTCCACAGCCGGACAACGCCAGCAGTACGACAACCCCAGTCGTCAGTTTGGCTATCGCATGCATGACCGCCCCTTGTTGTGATGTACAACGGTCTGCGTCACGGTAGCGGCGGAACAGCATGGAGAGGAAGGGTGGGACGTTGCGAAGCATATTCATGTTGATGCGGCCAGATGACTAGGGCCTGGGCCGAGGCAGTGGATTTCCTGCGGACAGAGGATGTGGAGCCGCCGGCGGTTGCCAACCAAGACTAGGGCCGGCTTCTCAACAGCCGGCGCAGGAACGGGACGGGCTGACGCCCGTCCTTCTCCGTATCTGGAGCTTGGTGAGAAGTAGGTGCAGAAGGCTCTGGGCGGTTCTGTGCCGGTCCTATCGTGGGACACTAACCTGACCCGAGCTGGAGCGGACGAGGAATCAAAATCTCGAAAGGGAATTCATGAGATCCAATCAGCCCCTGCCAGATAACCCCTGGCCGCAGGACATGGTCATCTCTGTGAAAGACGCGCCGAACCACTTATCGCTCCTGCTCTTCATCCGTAGCGCTTGGAACATTGCCCCGGATGTCAACATTCCGGAGTTGAACCCGGCACCGAAGCCCGGCGCCTCGCGGCCGCCTGCCACTGCAGACAGGACTGAGTGGGGCGCCCGTTGGCAGCAGGCTTGGGAACGAGCCTGGGCCTGGTACGACACGGGGGACCAGCATCCAACGCCGGAAATCCGCGCCGATCAGGAGATGCACGTGGCCTTCCCTCCGGGCTGGACAACCGAATACGGCTGGGATGGCGTGGACATCGACGCCTTCAACCACTGGCAAATCCAGCTGCAGCTCAACCACATGCTCCCTCTTGAACTACACCCCGAACGCCGCTGTCTGCCGGCTCTGATTGCCGCTTGGAAAACAGGCTTAGACACCGTCCTGGTCATGCCTTATCAGGGGGACTACGCCAAGCGCATCAGCCCAAGGCATCTCGTCGTCTCGGCGCAGACCCATAACGATCCCGAGAGCTACACTCGCGCCTTGGCCTCCAGGCTCCCACCCGGTTAGCTATCGTTTGCCGAGCAGGCGGCGCAGGAATGGGACGGGCTGACGCCCGTCCTTCTCTGTCCGAACTCATGGCTATTGCGCTACGTCGTCGGCGAAATCCTGGCGCAGGTTTTCGAAGCGGTGTTGATCAACCCGGAGCCTGAGCATGGCGTTGAACAGGAACAAGGTACGCACTGCGATGCCCCTCACCGAGTTAGGGCCGGTTCCGATGTCGAGCCTTGCGGCAGGGTGTTTCACTGGGTCGAGCAATCCCCAGACTCGAAGGAGTGCCAGCGCCTACAGCGGACCCTGACGGATCCGCCAGATCGCAAGGCGCGCGGCGAATAAGCGGCCTCACGACAAAGGGTGCCGGCCCCGCCTCCCGGCAATCCGGCACCCTCCTTGGCGTGCCCTGGACTAGGTGGACGGAGTGTTCCCCTCGGATGGCGCCCCGCCGTCCCGGTTGCCGAACGCGTCGACGAAACCGGATGCCTTGGCCTGCAGGCCGCCTACCTGCTTGGAATACTTACCGCCGGTCTTGGCGTCGATGTAGTCACCGGCGCTGCCGACGGCACCCTTGATCATGCCAGAGTGTTCTCCCACGAGACCGGCTGCCTTGTCCTTGAGTCCTCCGGCCTTGCCCTTGAGCTCGTCAAATACAGACACGGTCACCTCCTTTCCGACGGGGGGCCTTTCGCCCCTGCGCGTCCATCGTAGGCACCGCGCCGCGCGCTCAACGGCTTAACCGGCTTAAACAAGAAAGGCTCCCGCCGGGGGAGCCGTGGAATGGTGGGCGATACTGGGATCGAACCAGTGACCTCTTCCGTGTCAGGGAAGCGCGCTACCGCTGCGCCAATCGCCCGGTGTGCCCGAGGCGGGCCGCTGGAGAAAACGCTGAAAAAGAGAGCGGACGACGGGATTCGAACCCGCGACATCCACCTTGGCAAGGTGGTGCTCTAGCCAGCTGAGCTACGTCCGCGCGAAACGGTTTCCGGATCACTCCGGACTGCGTTCCAGTGGGCGATACTGGGATCGAACCAGTGACCTCTTCCGTGTCAGGGAAGCGCGCTACCGCTGCGCCAATCGCCCGTGATCTCTCACGAGATGTTTGCTGTGTCGCCGCAAACGAGGTGGGGACGGGATTCGAACCCGCGTATACGGCTTTGCAGGCCGCTGCCTCGCCTCTCGGCCACCCCACCGTGCCTATTCGCAGTTGCGCTAGGACCGGCCAGCGACGCTGGCACGTTACAGTGACTTGCGAGCGGACGACGGGATTCGAACCCGCGACATCCACCTTGGCAAGGTGGTGCTCTAGCCAGCTGAGCTACGTCCGCAAAAGTTTTCCATCACTTTTTCCGCGATCCTTCATCGAACGGCTCGCGGCGTCGCTGTGATTTCCAACGAGTAAAAACTCTATAGGACGATTCCCGCTTCGTCCAATCGACGCTGTGGCGGGTGAAACGACGAGGCCGACCGGGCACGGAGGCGATGGGCTCGGCGGCGGACCGGCCGAACCGTTCCGCGGCCCACCCGCAGCACCGTTCCTCGCGCGCCCCAAAAACCACACCTGCAACAACTGCCCAGGCGCCGTGGCCGGGTGATTTTTGTTTCAGCGCCTCCGTGGGCTAGCATTTCTAGACGTTGCAGGAAGCGCCGGCGCATCCTCAGCAAACCCGGGCGATTGGCGCAGTGGTAGCGCGCTTCGTTCACACCGAAGAGGTCACTGGTTCGAACCCAGTATCGCCCACCACGGAAAACATCCCCGGCCAGGCAGCATCTCCTGGCCGGGGATGTTTTCGTTAACGGCGCGGGCCGGCCGCCGTCGCGCCGGCGCTGTGCATTGCGGACCGGAACGGTCAGTGGAACCTGAGAAGATTTCCTTATGACTGCACCACTTCTTGCGCATGCCACCGCCAACGGCCGCATGTACGCGCGCTCCACCTCGGAGCCGCCGTCGGTTCCCTCCATCACCACCGTGATCGCGCAGGAGCCGACCACGCTGGACGGTTGGTTCGCCCACATGGCAGCCACCTCCCTGGCCTCCGATGCCAGGCTGGCCGAAGCCGCCGGAGACCCGGGACGGCTTAGGTCGCTGGCGAAGGAAGCGACCCTGGCCGCCGACCGCTACCGGGATGCCGCCGCGCTGCGCGGAGACCGCGTCCACGGGTACTGCGAACAGGTGGCACTCCGGGCGCTGGACAGGGAGCACGACGTTGCGGGTGCCCGGGAGGCGCTCAAGGCCAACGGCGAAGAAGCTTTCGCCGCCAGGTTCGACGAATGGTGGCAGCTCTACGGGGTGGAGCCGATTGCCCCGGAGATCACTGTCTGGAACCAGGAAGTGGGATACGCCGGCACGCTGGATCTCGTGGCCCGGATCGCGGGGCGCACCTGCCTGATTGACTTCAAGACCAAGGGCACTGACCGCAACGGCCAGGTCAAGGCGCTCAATGACAAGGTGGTCATGCAGTTGGTGGCCGGCATGAAGGCACAGGAGTCGCTGGTCGACGCCGCGACCGGGAGCTGGGAGCCGTGGGCGCACGGTGATGATCCGCTCCTGCTGGGCGTGGCGATCGGTGAGACGGAAGTCCGGCCGATGCGCGCCAATCCCGAGGTGCTTCGATGGCACTGGTACCGCTTCTGCTCGCTGCGCCGGGCGTGGGAGACGCATCTGCAGGTAGCCGAGGCGGGCCGGGCGCTGCTGCCGATCGCGCCGCCCCCTGCGGCCGCCCTGCAGGCGGTCCAGCAGGCCCACTAAACTGGACCGGAACCCATCGGCAGCGTACTGAAGCGGCAACAGTGAGGACAAGAACTACATGGCGATCCTGAGTATCCGGATTATCGGCGACCCCGTGCTGCGGACCAAGGCGGAAACGGTCACCGTATTCGGGCCGGAGCTGGCCAAGCTGGTGGCGGACATGGACGAAACCATGGAGGACGTCGACGGCGCCGGGCTGGCCGCCCCGCAGGTTGGCGTGAGCCTGCGCGTCTTCACCTTCCGCGTGGACGGCCGGCGCGGCCACGTGGTCAACCCGGTGCTCGAGCTCAGCGACGACTTCCAGGACGACGTCGCCGAAGGATGCCTGTCGATCCCCGCGCTCGGCTACCCGGTGCGCCGGCGCCGCTGGACGCGAGTGACCGGCCAGGACATGCACGGCAACCCGGTGGAGTACGAGGGCGAAGGGATGCTGGCCCGCTGTTTCCAGCATGAGGCCGACCACCTGGACGGAATCCTCTACATCGACCATCTCACCGGGGAGAACCGGAAGAACGCGCTGCGCTCCATCCGCAACGCCGGATACAACGGTGTGGCCGGCGAGACCCAGGCCCAGCGCGCGGCGCACGTCGGCTCCGGCTTCAGCCGCGGGCCGGCCGCGGCGGGCACCGGTTCCTTCGGGCAGCCGCTGGCATGACCGACGGCGGCAGGCGCTTGCGGGTCCTCTTCACCGGCACTCCCGGCGTGGCTGTGCCCTCCCTCGACCGGCTCGTCGAGGATGGCTTCGAGGTTGTGGCCGTGCTCACCCGGGAGGACGCGACGGTAGGGCGTAAACGGGTCCTGACTCCCTCGCCGGTAGCGGCCCGCGCCGCGGAACTCGGCGTGCCGGTGATCCGGGCCAACCGGATCGACGAGGCCGCGGCGGATGCCATCCGGGCCGCCGCCCCGGATGTGGCGGCCATCGTGGCCTACGGCGGCCTCGTCCCGGAAGCCGCGCTCGGCATCCCCGAACACGGCTGGATCAACCTGCACTTCTCACTCCTGCCCGCGTGGCGCGGCGCCGCGCCGGTGCAGCACGCCATCATCAACGGCGACGACGTCGTCGGCGCCTCCACCTTCCAACTGGAGAAGGGGCTGGACACGGGCCCGGTGTACGGCACCCTGACCGAGGCGTTGCGCCCCGCGGACACCAGCGGCGAGGTGCTGGAGCGGCTCTCCCACAGCGGCGCCGTGCTGCTGTCGCAAACCCTGG
>NZ_JBNHGL010000067.1:0-13048 GCF_059091245.1 Arthrobacter sp. Y3225116 | reverse complement strand
GCTGTGCGACCGGCACGGCAACGCCATCCACCTCGGGGAGCGCGAATGCTCGCTGCAGCGCCGGCACCAGAAAGTGATCGAGGAGGCGCCGTCGTCGTTGAACGCTCCTATATTCCGTCGACGTTTGTGCTGCAGACCCGCTGGAAGAGCGCAACCGGCGAGGCACTGGTGACCGAGTTCATGCCGGTGGGCGACCGCCGGGCATCCCTTGTCCGCCGCGTCGAGGGCCTTTCCGGCGACATGACCATCCGGCAGGAACTGATCATGCGGTTCCACTACGGGGACGTGGTGCCGTGGGTGAACCGCGTGCACGACGAAGCCACCGGCCGGGAATCGATCGTCGCTATCGCCGGCCCGGACGCGCTGGTGCTGCACGGGGAGCGCCTGCCGCGCGCCGCGAACCGCCGGCATGAGGGCGAATTCACGGTCAAGGCCGGCGAGACGGTCGACTTCGAACTGTGCTGGTTCCCGTCCCACCGGACGGTGCCGCCGGCGATCGACGTCGACACCGCGCTGGCGGAAACGGTGAACTACTGGCAGAACTGGTGCTCGCGGTTCCCGCCCCAGGGGGAGTACCACGGCATCGTCAAGCGTTCCCTGCTGGTGCTGCGCGCCATGACGCACGAGACAACCGGCGGGATCGTCGCCGCGCCGACTACCTCGTTGCCGGAGTCCTTCGGCGGGGAACGGAACTGGGACTACCGCTACGTCTGGCTCCGCGATGCGGCGCTGACGCTCGAATCGATGATGACCCACGGCTACGAAGACGAGGCGCTGCAGTGGCGCAACTGGCTGCTGCGCGCGGTGGCCGGCGATCCGGAAGACCTGCAGATCATGTACGGGGTGGCCGGCGAACGCGACCTGGAGGAACGGATCATCCCGCACCTGCCCGGGTACGAAGGGTCGGCGCCGGTCCGCGTGGGAAACGGCGCGGTGGGCCAGTACCAGGCGGACGTGATCGGCGAGGTCATGGTCGCGCTGGAGAAGCTGCGCAACATGGGCGGCACCGAGGACCACTTCTCCTGGCCGCTGCAGAAGGCCATGCTGCACTACATCGAGAAGCACTTCGACCAGAAGGACCAGGGCATCTGGGAGATGCGGGGCGAACGGAAGTACTTCACCCACTCCCGGGTGATGATGTGGGCGGCGTTCGACCGCGGCGTGCGGGCGGTGCAGGAGCACGGCCTGGACGGCGAAGCCGAGCACTGGGCGGAGCTGCGCGACAAGCTGCGCGAAGAGATCATGGAGCACGGCTTCAACCGGGAGATCAACTCCTTCACCCAGACCTATGACGGCACCGAGGTGGACGCCTCGCTGCTGGTGCTGCCGCAGGTGGGCTTCGTGAAGTACGACGACGACCTGATGCTGGGGACCGTCGCCCGCCTGGAGCGGGAGCTCGTGGATGCGGACGGACTGATCCTGCGCTACCGGACCGAGTCGGGGCTGGACGGGCTGGCTCCGGGCGAGCACCCGTTCCTGGCCTGTTGCTTTTGGCTGGTGGAACAGTATGCCCGCTCCGGGCGGATCGGCGACGCCCGCGACCTGATGGACCGGCTGGTCGGTTACGCGAACGACCTGGGGCTGATGGCCGAGGAGTACGACACGGTGAACAAACGGATGGCCGGCAACTTCCCGCAGGCGTTCTCGCACCTGGCGCTGATCCGTGCGGCTGACGCCATCAACGGCCACGCGCAGGAAGCCGTGTAGGCGCGCCGTTTGGGGGGAGCCGTGTAGGCGGGGCCGCTTGGTCGCGGCCGCTTAGCCCCCGCTTCCCCGGGCCGTTTCCACAGTTTCCACAGCGATATCCACGGTTGCGGGCGGGCGGCGGAGCGGCTGCCTTCCCGGCTACTGTAGACGGGTGAAGTTTCTCCAGTCCCCGGCCGTGAAGGTGGGGCTGTCCATCTCCATCGCCACCGGGTTGTACGGGGTGTCGTTTGGCGCCTTGTCGGTGGCATCGGGACTCGACCTCTGGCAGACCATGGCGCTGAGCCTGCTGCTCTTCAGCGGCGGCTCCCAGTTCGCGTTCATCGGCGTGATCGGCGGCGGCGGCACCGGCCTGGCCGCGATGACTGCTTCCGCCCTTCTGGGTATCCGCAACGGCATCTACGGCATGCAGATGAACGCGCTCGTTTCCCCGTCCCGCTGGTGGCGGCCGCTGGCCGCCCACGTGACCATCGACGAATCCACCGCCACGGCGTCCGGCCAGGACCACCCCGGCGAGCAGCGGCGCGGTTTTTGGACCGCCGGCGTAGGTATATTCCTGCTCTGGAATCTATTCACGCTGGTGGGGGCCTTGGCCGGCAACGCCTTGGGTGACCCGAGGCAGTGGGGGCTGGACGGAGCCGCCGTCGCCGCGTTCCTGGCGCTGCTGTGGCCGAGGCTGAAGGGCACGGAGCCGGCCGCCATTGCGGTTGCCTGCGCCCTGGCCACCCTGCTGGCCGTGCCGTTTGTGCCCAGCGGCGTGCCCATCCTCGTGGCGGCGGCGGTCGCGGCCGCCATCGGCTGGTTCACCCACAAACCCATTCCCGCCGGGATGGCGCCGGACATCGAGCCCTACGACGAGCCGTATGCCGAGCACGACGGGCCCCACATGCTCGCCAGGTCCGAGGGCCGGGCCGCGGGCCGCGACGATCCGGCCGGCAGCCGGGACGGAAGGGGGACACCGTGAGCCTGTGGATCTGGATCCTGGCCGCCTGCGTCATCTCCTACCTCACGAAGCTGGCCGGTTATCTCGTGCCCGCCAAGTGGATGAAGAACCAGCACATGTCCCGGGTCGCCGCCACCATGACCATCGGCCTGCTCGCGTCGCTGACCGTCGTTAACGCCTTCTCCACCGGCCAGCACCTGGTGTTCGACGCCCGGGTCGGGGCGCTGCTGGCCGCCGCGGTCGCCCTGCTGCTGCGCGCGCCGTTCCTGGTGGTGGTCATCGCCGGCGCCGCCGCGGCCGCACTGCTCCGCCTGGCCGGCTGGGGATAACCGCGGGCGGCTGGGGTAACGGCGGCCTGGTCGGGTGGCCGGGTGACGGCGAACGGCCCACGGCAACGGCGGGCGGCGCACAACCGCGCGGCGCGGCTTAAGGCAGAACGACGACGGCGGTTCGCACCGCCGTCGTCAATCATTCGGTGAGGGGTCAGTCAGCGATCTTGGCGACCAGCCGGCCGACGACTTCGCCCTTCTTCAGCTTCTCCAGGCCCTCCGGGATTTCCTCGAAGGTGATCTCGGTGATCGTAGGAGTGAGCTTGCCGGTGGCGAAGTAATCGTAGACTCCCTGCACGTCGTCGCGGGTGCCGCCCTGCGAGCCGACCAGGGTGACCTCGGAGAGAATCAGGGCCTTGGTGCTGATAGTCGATTCCAGCCGGCCCATGCCGACCTGGACCACGCGGCCGCCGCGGCGGACCGTCTCGATGGCCTCGGCGGTGGTTGTGCCGAAGCCGGCAAAATCGACGACGACGTCCAGGCCGATCTCCTTGAACTCGGCGATGGACTTCGCCACGTCCTTAGCGCCGGTCTCCTTGGCCTGGTCCCAGATCTTCTCGTTGACCTCGGCGACGTAGACATCGGCGCCGGCCAAAACGGCCACGCGGGCGCCAATGGAACCAAGGCCACCGAAGCCGATGATGCCGACCTTGTCACCGGCCTTGACCTGGCCGTTGGCGATGACGGCGTGGTGGCTGGTCATGCCGGCATCGGTGCCGGCCGCACCCTGGGCGAAGCTGACGTTGTCCGGGATGCGGACCAGGGCCTGCTGGTCAATGGCGGTCTTAAAGGAGAAGCCGCCGTCGAAGGCATAGCCGGGGGCGCCGGCCGGGGTGGTCGGGCAGCAGCCCACGCGGTCGCCGACCTTCCAGTCGGTGACGCCTTCGCCGACCTCGGTGATGACGCCGGCCACCTCATGGCCGAGGGTGATGGGGCGCTTGGCCAGCGTCGAGAGCCAGCCCTCGTCCTCAAGCATGCCGACATCGGAGTGGCACAACCCGGCCGACTTGATGTCGATGACGACGCCGCCGGGTGCGGCGGTCGGCTCCTCGACTTCGTTCAGTTCAAGCGGCTCGTGGGTATTGGTAAACTGCCAGGCTTTCATGGGGTCTCCTGTGGCTCGGCTGCGGATGGTGGCATTCCGCAGGCGACCGGTGGAACGGACCGGCGGAACGGTGCGGGTGCGAAACCCGTATGTCCAGCCTAGCCTCAAAACCCGCTATTTTTTATGCAAATGCATGTAAAGTGCGTCACGTGCAGTGCGGGCCGAGGCCCCGCGGTTGCGGCAGGTGACACCGGACCTGTGCGCCGGCACGGGTGCTGTGGAAGACTGAAGCCATGCTTGTAGCCTTCTCTGTTGCACCCTCCGGGGTGCCTGTCGCCGGTCCCGCACCCCACGATGCCTCGGTCCATGACGCGGTTGCCGAGGCCGTCCGGATCGTCCGCGAATCCGGGCTGCCGAACCATACCGACGCGATGTTCACCACCATCGAGGGCGAGTGGGACGAGGTGATGGACGTGATCAAGCGTGCCACCGAGGCCGTGGGCCGTCACGGATCGCGCGTGTCCCTGGTGCTCAAGGCGGACATCCGTCCGGGATACTACGGCGAGCTCAACGGCAAGGTCGACCGGCTGGAGGCCGCGATCGCCGAACAGGAGCAGCAGTGACCGTTCAGCCGGGCCTGCCGGACGTCCATTCGGAAGCGGCGTGGACCGCCGTCGAAGATTACCTGACCGTCACCTTGGTGGGGGAGGACCAGTCCCAGGTCGCAGCCAGGGAGGGGGCCGCGCAAGAAGGCCTGCCGGCGATCGAGGTGAGCGCAACCCAGGGCAAGCTGCTGATGCTGCTGGCCCGGCTGAGCGGTGCCCGCAAGGTGCTGGAGATCGGCACGCTCGGCGGGTACAGCACCATCTGGCTGGCCCGCGGACTGCCGGACGACGGCAAAGTGGTCAGCTGCGAGTACGAACCGCGGCACGCCGAGGTGGCGCAGCGGAACCTGGAGGCCGCCGGCGTCGCGGACAAGGCCAGCATCCGGGTGGGCGCCGCACTGGAAACCCTGCCGCGGCTGGCCGAAGAGGGCGTCGGGCCGTTCGACCTGGTGTTTATCGACGCGGACAAGGAAAACAACCGGCACTACGTCGAGTGGGCCCTGCGGTTGACGCGTCCCTGCAGCCTGATTGTGGTGGACAACGTGGTGCGGTCGGGAAAGGTGCTGACCGACGGCGGCGACGCGGAGGACCGCGACATCCGCGGCACCCGCGATGCGCTGGCGCTGCTGGGCTCCGACCCGCGCCTGGACGCCACAGCGATCCAGACCGTGGGCGGCAAGGGCTGGGACGGCTTCGCGCTGGCGCTGGTCAAGTAGCCGATGGCACGGCGAAGCACCCGTGCCGAGGCGGCACGGGAGCCGGAGGCGTCCGGCGGGCCGGCCGAGGGGCGCTATGAGATTTCCTCCGGGATAGCCGAGCTGGTCCGCGAGCCCGACTCGGCGGACAGCTGGCTGCTCAAGATCAACGGCGTCCAGTCCTCGCACGTGGTGGTCGGCGACCCGCTGCGGCTGGACTTCGAATACATGCGCTGGATGGCGGCGCTGATCGCATCCCGCTGGGGACCCGGGGCCAAGCTGCGTGCTATGCACCTGGGCGGCGGGGCGTGCTCGATGGCCCGCTACCTGGCGGCCGTGTACCCCGAGGCGCGCCAGGTAGTGGTCGAGATCGACGCGAAGCTGGCCGACCTCGTGCGCCAGTGGTTCGACATCCCGCGTGCGCCGTTGGTACGCATCCGGGTGGGTGAAGCACGGGCGGTCACCGAATCACTGAGCGAGGACAGCCGGGACCTGCTGGTCCGCGACGTCTTCTCCGGCAGCGAGACCCCGTACGGACTGACCACGCTGGAATTCACCCGCGCGGTGCGGCGCGTCCTCTCGCCCGGCGGGGTCTATCTGGTGAACTGCGGCGACACACCCCGGCTGATCGGTGCCCGCGAGGAGGCGGCGACCATCGGCGAGGTGTTCGAGCACCGGGTGATCATTGCCGATCCGCCGATGCTCAAGGGCCGCCGGCACGGAAACGTGGTCATCGCTGCCAGCGACCAGCCGCTGGAAAACGGTCCGGGACTCGTCCGGGAGTTGCTGCACGGTGCCATGCCGGCACAGCTGTGGGATGGGCCGAGGGTAGAGAAGTTTTGCAGAGGATCGGCGATCCGGCAAGACCGGCCGGCCAATTAGTACCCTTTCCCGGAACGTTATGACTTCGGCCGGAAATTGTTTGTAAGATGGACACGAACGGCCGCGCAGCGGCCGTACTAGGCCCGGGAGTGAGCCGCTTGCGGCTGGCTCTCCGGAGGCAGGCATAGAAAGAACGGCTTCGACACTATGGATGGTGGCTGGAGCGCTATGTCTGCTCAGCCGGATTCAATCCGGCGCCGGATGCCGGGTGCTGACAACCTAATCCCCCCAAGTTAGGTGCAGTGCCCGGCATCTCGGTCATTAATCCTTTCACCGTGTGCCGGTCCCCTTCCCCAGGAGCTCGGCTTCCCGGCTGCGGGTCTCGCGCCTGAGCGCATCAACGACCGCCGCCACCGCCGGTTGCCGCAGCGACTCCGGGCGGGCCACCAGCCAGTACCCGAGCCGCTCCTCCAGTTCCCCCGGCAGGATACGGACCAGATCCGGGTGGCGGTTGGCCATGAAGCAGGGCAGCAGGCCGAGGCCGGCGCCGGCGCGGGTTGCCTCTACGTGGACGAAAACGTTGGTGGAACCCAGGGCGGTGGCCATCGCCGGCAGCAAGCGGCGCGCGGCGTCGAGATCGTCGACCTGCAGCATGGAGTCCACGAAATAGACCAGCGGGTGGTTCATGGCCGCGCGCACGCTGTCCGGTGCGCCGTGTTCCGCCAGATAGTCCCGGGAACCGTAGAGGCCCAGTACATAGTTGCCCAGCCGGATGGATCGGGCACGGATAACCTGCGGCCGCCCGACGACGACTTCGAAATCCAGGCCCGGCCGGTGTTGCGAGGCCTGGCGGGCAGCCGTAACGATCTCCACGCTGAGCCTGGGATGGTGCTGCTGCAGGCGGGCAATCGCCGGGGCGGCGACGAACGCGCTGAAACCGTCGGTGGCAGACATCCTCACGACCCCGGCCAACCGGTCGGCCTGATCCGGCGTGCGCCCGAGCTCCGTCAGCGATTCTTCGATCCGCTCGGCCACCGCTGCCGCCTTCCGGCCCAGGTCGGTCAGCTCCCAGCCCCCCGGCGCCCCGGAGAACACGCGGCCGCCCAGGGCCTTTTCGACGGCGGCGATGCGACGCGAGACGGTGGTGTGGTTCAGGCCCAGGTTCTCGGCGGCAACGGTATACCGGCCGGTGCGTGCGACGGCGAGGAGGATGATCAGGTCGTCCGGCTTGGCGGACTGCGGCGCGGGTGGCATATCTGCATCTTTGCAGACCATGCCTGCAAAGTTTGTCATTGATGCACATGCGGGAGCGGGGAATACTCGGCTACGTCTGTTTGTGACCACACTCACAGCGTGCGGGGGGAGTCCCGGCCGAAAACGCCGCAATAAACCGCACGCCATGCAAGGAGAATGATGAGCGCCCACGCTACCCCCACCGGACCCGGATCCGGCACGACGCACGAGTCGCCGCCGTCGGTCCTGCGCAAGGTCGTCACCGCTTCCATGGCCGGCACGGTCGTGGAATGGTACGAGTTCTTCCTCTATGCCACCGCGGCCACGCTGGTCTTCGGCGCCCTGTTCTTCCCGGATGCGGGTACCGAACTGGACGCGATCATCGCCGCGTTCGTCACGTTCGCCGTCGGCTTCATCGCCCGGCCGCTGGGCGGGATCGTGTTCGGCCACTTCGGCGACAAGCTGGGCCGGAAGAAGCTGCTGCAGGTGAGCATCATCCTGATCGGTGCCGCCACGTTCTTGATGGGCTGCCTGCCCGGGTTCGACCAGATCGGTTACTGGGCCCCGGGCCTGCTGGTGGTGCTGCGGTTCGTCCAGGGCTTTGCCATCGGCGGCGAATGGGGCGGCGCGGTCCTCCTGGTGGCCGAGCACAGCCCGGCTGCCAAGCGCGGCTTCTGGGCGTCCTGGCCGCAGGCGGGTGTGCCGATGGGCAACATGCTGGCCACGGTAGTGCTGTGGGTGATGTCCGGCATCCTTTCCGAGGCCGAGTTCCAGGCCTGGGGCTGGCGCGTTGCCTTCTGGCTCTCTGCGGTCATCGTGCTCGTCGGCTACTACATCCGCACCAAGGTCACCGAGGCGCCGATCTTCCTGGAAGCCCAGGCCGAGTCCGCCAAGGTGAAGGCCACGTCCTACGGCGTCGTGGAAGTGATGAAGAAGTACCCGCGCGGCGTGTTCACTGCCATGGGGCTGCGCGTGGCGGAGAACATCATCTACTACATCGTGGTGGCCTTCTCCATCACGTATCTGAAGACCGTTCACGACTTCGATGTCACCACGGTGCTGGGCCTGCTGATCCTGGCGCACGCCTTCCACTTCGTCGTGATCCCGTTCTACGGACGCCTGTCGGACACCATTGGCCGCCGCCCGGTCTACATGGCCGGCGCCGTGCTGTCGGGGGTCTGGGCCTTCGTCGCCTTCCCGATGTTCGACACGCAGAACCCGATCATCATCCTGGCCGCGATCTTCCTGGGCCTTGCCGTGCACGGGCTGATGTATGCGGGGCAGCCGGCCATCATGGCCGAGATGTTCCCGACCCGGATGCGCTACTCCGGTGTCTCGCTGGGCTACCAGGTGACGTCGATCTTCGCCGGTTCGCTCGCCCCGATCATCGCCTCCACGCTGCTGAAGGACTTCGAGCACTGGCTGCCGGTTGCCCTGTACCTGGTGGTCGCCTCGGCCATCACCGTCGTGGCGGTGATCTTCACCCGCGAAACGAAGGGCGCCTCCCTCCGCGACCTGGACCGGGCCGACCTGGCACGCACGGAAGCGGAAGTGCGGGCCCAGGCCTAGACGCGCCGGCGCGAGCCAAGCGACTAAAACCGAAGGGACCGGTGCCACCCGTTGCGGCGGTACCGGTCCCTTTCGCCTCGGCGGACCTGCGGTCAGCGGAAGCCGATGAGCTGCTCGATCGGCCCGATGCCGAAGAAGAGCACGAAGGCGGCGGCCACTATCCACATCAGCGGGTGGATCTCCCTGGCCCGGCCCTGGAACGTGCGCACCAGCACGTAGGCGATGAAACCTGCGCCCAGGCCGTTGGCGATGGAATACGTGAACGGCATCAGCGTGAAGGTCAGGAAGGCCGGGATGGCCACGCCCCAGTCGGACCAGTCGATCTTGCCCACCTGGGACACCATCATGAAACCGACGACGACGAGCGCCGGCGCCACTGCCTCGAACGGCACCAACGAAATCAGCGGTGTGAAGAACATGGCGATGAGGAACAGCAGGCCGGTGACGACGTTGGCCAGGCCGGTACGCGCACCTTCGCCGATGCCTGCGCCGGATTCCACGTAGATCTGGTTGGAAGAGACCGATCCGGCGCCGCCGGCAATCGCGCCCACGGCGTCGACGATCAGCACGCGGTCCACGTGCGGAATATTGCCCTGCTTGTCGGTCAGTCCTGCCTCGTTGGCCAGGCCCACCATGGTGCCCATGGCGTCGAAGAAGATGCTCAGCAGGATCGCAAAGGCCAGCAGGGAAGCAGCCGTGAAGCCCAGCGTTCCGAAGGAGCCGAAGAGGCTGACCTGGCCGACCAGGCTCAGGTCGGGCAGCCCCACCCAGTTGCCGTTCGGCAGCTCGGGCACCACCAGGGACCATCCCTGCGGGTTGAAGCCGTCCGGACCCACCGACGGTCCGACGTCGGCCACGGCTTCGATGACCACCGCGAGCACGGTAGCGGAGAGTACGCCGATCAGGATGCCGCCCTTGACCTTGCGCACCACCAGGGCGATGGTCAGGATCAGGCCGACGACGAAGACCAGGGTCGGCCAGCCGAGCAGCACGCCGTCGAACCCGAGGCCCACCGGAACGGTGGTGCCCGCAGCGTCCGGAATGCGGCGGATGAAGCCGGCGTTGACCAGACCGATCAGGGCGATGAACATGCCGATGCCCACCACGATGGCGGTCTTCAGGCTGGGCGGCACGGCGTTGAACACCGCGGTCCGGAACCCGGTCAGCACCAGGATCAGCATGGTAATGCCGGAGAGCACCACCAAACCCATGACGTCGGGCCAGGTCAGGCCCGGATTGGTCGCGACCGTGATGGCAACGAAGGCGTTGACACCCAGACCGGTCGCCAGGGCGAACGGGTACTTGGCCCACGCGCCCATCGCAATGGTCAGCACGCCGGCCACCAGTGCCGTCACCGCCGCGACGCGCTCGGCACCAAGCATGGCACCGGTCGAATCGGCGCCGCCCAGGATCAGCGGGTTCAGCACCACGATGTAGCTCATGGCGAAGAACGTGGCCAATCCGCCGCGGATTTCGCGCGAATAGTTGGAGCCGCGCTTGGTGATCTCGAAGTAGCGGTCGAGCACCGAAGTCTTGGCGGCTACTGCTCCCTTTTGGGGCATGGGGGTGTCCTCCACAGGTAAGTGGTATGGTCAGGGATTTCCCCAAAATTCTAGCCCCTCGCGGCACGCGCCGGCGTACGGCGCCGCTGTTTCCCGCCTGCACGGGGTCCAGCGACGAGCGTACGCCGCCGCTGTTCTCCGCCTGCCCGTCGTCAGGCGACGGCCGGTCCGGAGGTGGACGCGATGGCGCTGCCGGCGACTTTCGCCTGCCGGATGATCTCGCGTGTGCTCGGCGCCAACAGATCCGCCACGCCGACCAGGTAGAGGCCGATCGCTTTCAGGACGGAGGCAAGGTTTTCGCCGGCCGCGATGCCCAGGCTGCGGAGCAGCCGGCGCATCTGGTTCTGCGCGCAGCCCGTCAGGACGACGGAATCGGCGACCAGCAAGCCGTTTTCGGTGCGGATGACCCACTTCTGGTTCTTGTCCCTGCTGATCGCGGGCGCGTGGGCCGCGGAGGCAGCCGTCGGCCTGGACGCCTCCGCCTGAGCGGCCGACGCTGTTTTCTCCGACGTCTTGGTGACGCCGCAGACATGGGTGCTGTGGCGGATGTCCAGCGCATGGCTGGCGGCGTACGCCTGCAGCAACCGCAGCAGGTCGTTGCGTTCGCTCCGGTGCGCCGAGTCCGCCAGCGGGGACCTGCGTCCTTGGTCGGCCGGCTGGGGGAGCAACCCCTCCACGACGATCGACGACACGCCCTGGCGGCTGAGTTCACTCGCCACGGCCAGTCCAGGCAGCCCGGAACCGATGACCACCGTGGTGGTGTATTCGGTAGGCACTTCTGGTACGGAAACGCCACTCACTGCACGGACTCCTTGTACGGTAGCGAGAACCTCGGGCGGCGAACGGACCGCCCGCACACGCATTGTGAAACTGTTATTTAACACAATTTTCATCGAAGCCTACATAACTTTTCGGCCACTGAGAAGCGCTTTGTTGCAGAGTAAGCTGAGGGTAGCGGGCGAGGATGCCCGTGCGACGTTGAGGGAGGCGGAACGAATGACAGAAGCCACAGGTTCAGACGCCGGACAGGGCGCGGCACCCCGCGGCATTGTCGTCGGAGTTGACGGCTCCGATCAGAGCATCTGCGCGTTGGTTTGGGCTGCGGAGGAGGCGCAACGGCGCAGGACCCCGCTGCACGTCGTGACCGCCTACACCGTTCCGGTCTTCGCTGCCTCCAGCATGGATGCCGGCTATGCCACGCTGGATGATTCCGTGATCCGCGAAGGCGCCGAAGCCGTGCTCGAGCAGGCGGTGTCCAAAGTTACCGGCTACGGCCTGGACATCGATGCCCGGGTGGAAACCGGCGACGCCGCCGGGGTGCTGCTGGAGCTCTCGGAACAGGCCGAGCTGGTCGTGGTCGGTACGCGCGGCCGCGGCGGGTTCATGGGCCGGTTGCTGGGCTCTGTGAGCAGTGCCGTGCCGGCCCACGCTTCCTGCCCGACGGTGACGATTCCGCTGGCCTGCGCGCCGCGCCTCGGCGACCTGGACATCGAGCTTCCCCGGTCCAAGGACCAGGCAATCCGCCCCGAGGACGTCCAGAAGGTCGTCGTGGTGGGGGTCGACGGTTCCGAGCAGGCACGCAACGCCACCTTGGTCGCCGCAGAGCAGGCCGAGCGGCTCGGCTATCCGCTGAAGGTCATCTGCGCCATGCCGCCGTTCACCGGCTCGCTGGCGTGGGTACCGGCACCGCTGGACCGCGAGGCGCTCTATGCGGATATCCGTGAGCAGCTCGACGCCGGCGTGGCATGGCTCAAGAGCCACTTCCCCGATCTGCGCGTCACCGGTGAAGTACTGGACGGCTCCCCGGTGGAACTGTTGATCGAGGCGTCACGCACCGCCGAACTGCTGGTGGTTGGTACCCGCGGCCGCGGCGGCTTCGCCGGCATGCTGCTGGGCTCCACCAGCCAGGGCGTGCTGCACCATGCCAAGGGCCCCGTCATGGTGGTGCCGGACAAGCATGACCCTCGCTTGGACGACCGCCGCAACTTCGGCCCCCTGCCGGACGCCGAATAACCGCAGGTTGCAGAAGGGCGGGCCCGGAACCCCCAAAGGTTCCGGGCCCGCCCCTTTTAAGCAGTGCAGGCTAGACGGCCCAGCGGGCACCGAATGTGTGCAGCTTGCCGTACATGTGGCTGATATTAGTGACGGTCAAGCCGACGTCCGGGTTCAGTGCGTGGACTACCTGCCAGTTGCCGATGTAAATGCCAACGTGCCAGAGGGCGTTTGGCTCGCCCCAGAAGACCAGGTCTCCGGGCTGAAGCTGGGAAAGCGGCACCTTGTGCGGCGCGTAGTCGAACTGGGCCTGGGCAACGCGGGGGAGGCTGCGTCCTGCATTGGCGAACGCCTGCTGCGTCAGGCCAGAGCAATCGAACCCGACCGGACCGTTGCCGCCCCAGACATACTTTGCTTTCGGGTCGGCCTGCCGCGCCATCGCATAGTTGATCGCAGCGTTGGCGATGCTCGCGTTGCTGCCGGGAGCCGGAGCCGGTGCCGGCGGTGCCGGATTCGGCTTGGGCTTCGGGGCCGGTTGAGGGGCCGGCG
>NZ_JBNHGL010000066.1:0-13309 GCF_059091245.1 Arthrobacter sp. Y3225116 | reverse complement strand
GGGTCATTCCCGCCGGGGCGCCGTGGCCCGCCCGGAAGAGCAGGTGGTAGATGGCCTGGCTGCCTCCCACCGCGGCCAGCAGGCGCGGCCAGGACAATGACTTGCCGGCCAGGCCCACGCAGACAAGCCCGGAGAGGGCGAGGGACAGGGACCAGACGGCCAGCGCGGGCGCGTGCCCTCCGCCGGCCAGATGCGACAGCGCAGCCGCGGAGGTGGCCACGGCAGCGCCGAGCCAGCCGCGCAGCAGCCGCGCTTCCCTCTGGACCATGCCGAGTCCTCCGTCCCGATGCTTCCGGGTGTGCCTATGACGCACGCCCCGCCCGGCTATTTTACCGCCGGTAGAAGTTAAGGCGTTAAAGAGCAGGACCGCCACCGGTTGCCGGTGACGGTCCTGCGGAAGCCTCGTGGGAAAACTACTTCTTGGCGACAGCAGCCTTCAGCTTGGAACCAGCGGTCAGCTTCACGCTGTGGCCGGCCGGAATCTGGATGGATTCGCCGGTCTGCGGGTTGCGGCCGGTGCGGGCCGCGCGGTCGGTGCGCTCGACGGCGAGCCAGCCCGGGATGGTGATCTTCTCGCCCTTGGCGACGGAGGTCGCGAAGATGTCGAACACGGCGTCCAGGACACCGTTCACTGCGGTCTGGCTGGTGCCGGCCTTCTCTGCAACAGCTGCAACAAGTTCACTGCGATTGATAGCCAATTTTTGTCCTCCTGGACTGCTTCGGTTTGGTCAGAGCCTCCGCAGGCTGCGGAAAAGCTACTGAGCGAAAACTTACCAGCTTGGCCGCCCCGATCCGGCAAAATCCGCGGAATCTGGCGGAATTTTTAGCGAAATCCCCCGAATTTGGGCCGATTCAGCCCCGCGGGGTCCGCTTTTTGCGCCGAGAGCATATGATGGGCCGTTTCCGCGCGCCGCGGCTGCCCCGGTTTGGTGTGGCACGGACCTCGTCTTCCCGCTGCCTGCCGGGGCGTCCCGGGCATGGCAAAGGCGGCGGCCCTGCTGGACCGCCGCCTTAATGCAGCTTCACCGGGAAGCCGGCCGGATTCCTACCAGCTGGACTTCTTGATGCCCGGCAGTTCGCCGTTGTGCGCCATGGTGCGGAAACGCACGCGCGAGATTCCGAACTTCTGGAGCGTGCCGCGGGGGCGGCCGTCGATCTGGTCGCGGTTGCGGACGCGGACCGGGGACGCGTTGCGGGGCAGCTTCTGCAGGCCCAGGCGGGCCTCTTCGCGGGCCTCGTCGGTCGCGTTGGCGTCGACCAGGGTCTTCTTCAGCTCGGCACGCTTCGCGGCGTAACGCTCGACTACGACCTTGCGCTGCTCGTTGCGAGCAATCTTGGACTTCTTGGCCATGTTTAGCGCTCCTCTCGGAATTCGACGTGCTTGCGGATGACCGGGTCGTACTTCTTCAGGACAATGCGGTCCGGGTCGTTACGACGGTTCTTCCGGGTCACGTAGGTGAAGCCGGTGCCGGCGGTGGACTTCAGCTTGATGATGGGACGTACGTCCTTGTCCTTAGCCACTAAAGCTTCACACCCTTCGCGAGGAGCTCGGCGACGACAGCGTCGATGCCGCGGACGTCAATGGTCTTGATGCCGCGGGCCGAAACCTGCAGCGTGACGTTGCGGCGCAGGGACGGAACCCAGTAGCGCTTCTTCTGAATGTTCGGATCGAACCGGCGCTTGTTGCGGCGGTGCGAGTGCGAAATGCTGTGGCCAAAGCCGGGCTCGGCTCCGGTCACCTGGCAGTGTGCTGCCATGATCTCTCCTCCAGTTGTAGTAAATATTGACGGACCTGACGCAGAAACGTAAGTAAAGCGCCTGCGAATCTGCGTGTAAGAGCGCCCGCCACCAGTTGTGACACCGTTATTACTGCGACTTTCCGGAGGTGAACCTGGCGGGGTGAGATCCAGCCGAAGTGCCTCGCCGCGGGGAAGACGGTGAAGTCAGGTGCAATAAGCCGCTTGCCTCCCGGGGGAGGCACGGCCTATCCGCGACCCTCAATTCTAGGTAAACACGGACGCCACGCAACGTCGCCATCCCCCCGCCTGGGCAAGGGGGTGCCAAGTTGCGTGACTTAACGCCTTTCCATCTTAGGGGCAGCGGCGGTTTGGATCAAACCAGCGGCCGGCCCTCGACGGCGGCCGCTGACCGCGGCTCCGGGAGCGCGGCTCAGCTGTTCAGCCGCGGTTCGCGCAGCACCCAGCTGTTGGGCTCCAACTGCTGCACGATCTTCTTGCCGATCCGCTCCAGGTCCTGCACATCCCTGCGGTCCAGTCCGTCGAAAACCGCCTGGCGCACGGTTTCGACGTGCCCCGGCGCAAGGGCCACGATCGCGTCCATCCCCGCATCCGTGAGCAACGCCATGGTCACCCGGGCGTCGTCGGCGCACTGCGTCCGGGTAACCCAGCCGCGGCCCTGGAGCTTTTTGACCACGTGCGAGAGCCGGGACAGCGAGGAATAGGTGCGGGAGGCCAGCTCGCTCATGGGCAGCGACCGGTCCGGAGCCTCGGACAACATGGCCAGCACGTTGTAATCGAAGAGCGTCAGCTTGCCCTCCCGGTACAGCGGGGCGTCGAGGTTGCCCGGCAACAGGGTGGACACCGCCAGCAAGGCCAGCCAGGCCTGGCGTTCTTCGGGGTCGAGCCAGCGTGCAGAAGTCATGCCTCTATTCTGCCATAAAACTTGAGGCTTCAACTGTTAGCCGGGCGGGGCGGCACCAACCGCTTCTGCCCGCACGGCACTAGACCCGTCCGGTGGTGTGGAGCCCCGTGAGCTGCGGGTACTTCGCGGTGAGCGAGTCCCCGGAGGAGGTGCCGCGCAGCCGGCGTCCCATCCACGGGCCCAGGTGCTCGCGGGCCCACCGGACATTGGCGGCCATCGCGCGCCGGCGGGTCAACGCCGCCAGGTCCGGCAGCGCCGGCAGGTCGATGATGTCCTCGGCCTGCAGCACTTCCAGCACCTTCTTGGCCATCAGCGTGTGCCCGGCCGTGGACATGTGCAGGCGGTCGTCGTCCCAGTAACGCCAGTCGCGGAACTCGCGCATCCGCCAGTAGTCAACGATCTTCGCCCCGTGCAGGTCGGCGATCTCACGCACCCACTCGTTGTAGATGGCGGTGCGGCCGCGGGTCTTGCTGAAGACCGCCGAGGCCACGGTGTCAAAGCCGGTGAACAGCACGACGTCGGCCCCGGTGGCGGCCAGCTTGGCCACGCCGGCTTCGTACCCTGCCATCAGCGCGTCGATGTCCACGCGCGGGCGCAGGAGATCGTTGCCGCCGGCGTAGAGGGTGACCAAGGTCGGCCGGAGCGCTACGGCGGCGTCGATCTGGTCGTTCAGCACCTGGGCGATCTTTTTGCCGCGGACGGCGAGGTTGGCATAGCCCCAGCCGGTATCGGCGAGCATCAGCTGCTCGGCCACCCGGTCGGCCCAGCCGCGTACACCATTGGGCAGGCTGGGGTCCTTGTCTCCCACCCCCTCAGTGAACGAATCTCCCAAGGCCACAAAACGCTGCGCGAAAGTCACCGGACCAGATTAACAAAGAAACCGTTCCGGCAGCTGCGCGGCGCGGCCTAGGCGACGCTGCGCGGTGCGTACATGATGACGGCGACCCCGGCGAGCGCGAGGCCGGCGCCAATGTAATCCCAGCGGTCCGGCTGGAAACCGTCCAGCAGCATTCCCCAGGCCAGCGATCCCGCGATGAACACTCCGCCGTACGCGGCCAGCACCCGGCCGAAGTTCGCATCCGGCTGCTGGGCGGCGATGAAACCGTAGAGGCCCAGGGCCATCACGCCCAGGCCGGCGAACCACCAGTCCCGGCCTTCGCGCACCGCCTGCCAGACCAGCCAGGCGCCGCCGATCTCCGCAATGGCGGCGAGGACAAACAGGATGGCGGATTTGGCGATCGTCATCCATCCAGTATCCCAAGCCAACGGCCCGCGCCCGCCGCCTCAGCCGCCCGTCAGTTCCCGGACGGCTTCTTCGAAGACCTCGTGGTGCCGTTCGACGTCGGCGCTGGTGGTTTGCGGGCACATCAGCGCCATGTTGTGGAACGGGGTGAGCAGGATGCCGCGGTTGGCCAGGTACAGGTGCAGGAAGTCTTCCAACCCGCCGTCGTGGCTGGCCGCCGACTCCGTGCCGTTGCGGGGCGCCGGGTTGGCGAAGCGGTATTCGGCCCGCGCACCCAACTGGGACACCGACCACGGCAGCGAATACCTATCGATCACCCGCTGCACGCCGGTGGCAAACTCCGTGGCACGCGCGGTCATCGCGGCGAAGGCCCGGTCCGTCAGCACGTGTTCGAGGGTGGCCCGCATGGCCGCGACGGACAGCGGGTTTCCGGCCAGGGTGCCGCCCACTCCGCCCATGTCCACCAGGTCCAGGTCGGCCCGGCCGAGTGCCCGCTCGGCCAGTTCGGCGCTGAGCCCGTAGGCGCCGCAGGGGATGCCGCCGCCGATGGATTTGCCGATCACCACCACGTCCGGCTCGAGCCCCCACGCCGCGGTTGCCCCGCCCGGGCCGGCGGAGAAGGTGTGCGTCTCGTCGATGATCAGCAGCGTGCCGTGCCGGCGGGTCAGTTCCCGCACGCCGTCCAGGTAGCCCGGTTCCGGCAGCACGATGCCGATGTTGGTCAGTGCCGGTTCCATCAGCACAGCCGCCACGTCTCCATAGGCAAGCTGGCGCTCCAGGGCGGCAAGATCGTTGAACTCGGCGACCCTGCTGGTTTCCGTGACGTCCACCGGCGCCCCGACGTTGCCCGGGCGGTTCAGGCCCTCGCCGTCGGGACCGGCCACGATCAGCGATTCGTCCACCGACCCGTGGTAGCAGTACGGGTTGAACAGGATCTTGCTCCGGCCGGTCAGGGCCCGGACCAGCCGGATGGCCCACCGGTTGGCATCGGTGGCGGTGAGCGAGAAGCTCCAGCGCTCCACGCCGAACCGGCGGGCCAGCTCCGCCCCCACCCACTCGGCGTCCGCGGTGGGCAGCATGGTGGCCAGTCCCCCGTCTTCGGCGGCGCGCCGGATCATCGCCTCGACGGTGGGCTGCGGGGAGTGGCCGGCCATCGCGCCGGTATCGCCGAGCGCGAAGTCCACGTATTCGAGTCCGTCCACGTCCCACACCCGGCAGCCGCGGGCCCGTGCCAGGTAGAGGGGGAAGCTGCCCGCCTTCTTGTTCATCCAGGTCATCGGGACTTTCCCGAAGAGGTGGGACGCGCCGTCGTACAGTGCCTTGGACTGGGGATGCTTGGCCTCGAAGTCCTGCAGTTCGCGGGCGAACAGCATCGCCAGCCGGTTCCGGTCGATCATGAAGGGCTCCTGGTCAGCAGGTTGGGCGGGTCAGCGCGCCGCCAGCATCTTGGCGCGGCGGTGGGCGAGGATTTGCCCGCCGATCACGATCAGCAGCGCGATGATGAACATGGCCGAGCCGATCACGTTGGCCTGGGCGGGGATGCCGCGGGTGGCGGCCACGTAGATGAACTTCGGGAAGGTATCCACGTTGCCGGAGTTGAAGTTGGTGATGATGAAGTCGTCGAAGCTGATTGCGAAACTCAGCAGGGCCGCCGCCACGATCCCCGGCAGCAGCAGCGGGAAGGTGACCCGCCAGAACGCCTGCATCGGGGAGGCATAGAGGTCCGCCGCCGCCTCCTCCAGCTTCGGGTCGAGGCTGGCGACCCGTGCCTTGACCGTGACCACGACGAACGAGATGCAGAAAACGGTGTGGGCGATGATGATGGTGCCCTTGCCCAGTTCCGCGCCCACGTTCAGGAACTGCGCCAGCAGCGAGGCGCCGAGGACGACTTCCGGGGTGGCCAGCGGGAGGAATATCAGCATGTTGGCGGTGGAATTGAACCGGAACCGGTAGCGGACCAGCCCGATGGCGATGGCCGTGCCCAGGAGGACGGCGATCACCGTGGCAACCGCACCGATCTGGAGGCTGTTGCCCAGCGCCTGGCAGACCGCCGGGGCGCCGCACGGGTTGGCCCAGTTGTCCCAGGTGAAGGCGCGCCAGGTGAGGTTGGTGCGCCCGGCGTCGTTGAAGGAGAACACGAAGACGTAGGCGATGGGGACCAGCAGGAAGACGAATGCCAGGCCGCCGAACACAGGGACCAGCCAGCGGCCGAAGGAGTTTTTCACGTCAGAGCCCCTTACAGCAGTTCTTTGGTGCCGAAACGGCGCACGTAGATGAAGACCAGGGCGAGGATGGCCAGCATCAGCACAAAGGACAGTGCCGAAGCGCCCGGATAGTCGACGATGCGGAAGAACCGGGAGTCGACGACCTGGCCGATCATGGTCGTGTTCTGGTTGTTGCCCAGCAGCGAGGCGTTGATGTAGTCGCCGGCAGCCGGAATGAAGGTGAGCAGCGTTCCGGCCATCACCCCGGGCATCGACAGCGGCAGCGTGACCGTCCTGAAGGTGGTGAAGCCGTTCGCGTAGAGGTCGTTGCCGGCCTCGATCAGGCGGGTGTCCAGCCGCTCCAGGTTCGCGTAGATGGGCAGGGTCATGAAGGGCAGGAAGTTGTAGGTCAGCCCGCAGACCACGGCGAAGGCGGTGGCCGTGAGCCGCCCGTCCGGCGGAAGCAAGGCCAACGCCCTGAGCACGGAGACCACCGGGCCCTCGTCGGCGAGGATCTGTTTCCAGGCCTGGGTGCGCAGGATGAAGCTGGTGAAGAACGGCGCGATGATCAGCACCAGCAGGATGCCCCGCAGCAGGCCGCGCCCGCGCAGCCTGACCGCAATCAGGTAGGCCATCGGATAGCCGATCAGCAGCGCCGCGGCGGTGGCGACCAGCGCGAAGCCGAAGGAACGCAACAGCTCCGGCCAGTAACTGCCCAGCACCCGCACGTAGTTGTTAAACTCCAGCGCCGGCACGAACTGGCCGATGTCGGCCCCCGGCGGCTTCGTGTAGAGCGAGGTCGCGAGCAGCGAGAACACCGGGAGCACGAAGAACAGCAGCAGGAAGAAGAAGCCGGGCAGGATCAGCCAATAGCCCATCCGCCCGCGGCGGCGTTCCTCCTTAAGCTCGCCGCTGCCGCCTCCCTGATCCGGCGCCGATGCCGTGTCTGCGGTGGCCAGTGCACTCATCAGACACCGTCCTCGGGCGCCCCGTACTGCGGTTCCTCGTCGCCGTCGAGGCCGAAGGCGTGTTCCGTGTCCCAGCTGAGCACGACGGCGTCGCCCGGCTGGGCCAGCTGCTGGCCGTGGTTCTGGCTGAAGACGCCCACCGTGCCGATCCCGGCAACCTCTACCAGGTACTCGGTACTGACGCCGGTGAACGAGGTGTCGAGCACGGTGCCGCGCAGGACGTTGGCGGCCTCGGCCGGCGCATCATCCGGCCACATCATCTTCAGCTTCTCCGGGCGGATCCCGATCAGCGCCTTGCCCCGGTGCACGGTCGCGCGCTCCTTCAGCACGGTCAGCCGGTTGCCGTTGGCATTGACGACGACGGCGTCGCCCCGGTCCTCGATGATCTCACCGGCGACCAGGTTGGACTTGCCCAGGAAGTTGGCCACGAAGACGGTGCGCGGCAGTTCGTAGAGCTCGCGGGGAGCACCCATCTGCTCCACCTTGCCGGCGTTCATGACGGCCACGGTGTCCGCCATGGTCATGGCTTCTTCCTGGTCGTGGGTGACGTGGACGAAGGTCAGCCCGACCTCGGTCTGGATCTTCTTCAGTTCCACCTGCATTTGCCGGCGCAGCTTCATGTCCAGCGCGCCCAGCGGTTCGTCCAGCAACAGCACCGCCGGCTGGTTGACGATGGCCCGCGCCAGCGCCACGCGCTGCTGCTGCCCGCCGGAGAGCTGGGCCGGCCGGCGTGCGCCCAGGTGCGACAGCTCCACCAGCGCCAGTGCCTTCTTCGCCTGCTCCTGGGCGTCGCGTACCTTGCGCCGACGCAGCCCGAACGCCACATTGTCCAGCACGCTCATGTGCGGGAACAGGGCGTAGTTCTGGAACACGGTGTTGACCGGCCGCTGATGCGGGCTGGCCTTGCTGATGTCCTTGCCGCCGATGCTGATGCTGCCGGACGTGGGCTGTTCCAGCCCCGCCACCATCCGCAGGGTGGTGGTCTTGCCGCAGCCGGAGGGGCCGAGCAGGGCAAAAAACTGGCCGGCCGGAATGGTCAGGTCCAGGTCATCCACGGCCACGAAATCGCCGAACCGCTTGGTCACGGACGCCAGCACCAGATCCGCGCCGCTGTCTTCGCCGACGGCGTTGGCGTGCTCTGTCCTCAGTGGTGCCTGGGTCATCAGTTGCCGATCGCCTGCTGGAAACGGTTGCCGAAGTCGGTTTCCTCGTCGGCCTCAAGGCTGCGGAAGACCTTGACCTTGGCCAGATCTTCGTCCGTCGGGAAGATCAGCGGGTTGTCGACCAGTTCCGGGTCGATCTTCTCCATGGCTTCCTTGGCCCCCTGCACTGGGCAGATGTAGTTCACGTAGGCCGCGACGGTCGCCGCGTTTTCCGGATCGTAGTAGAAGTCCATCAGCGTTTCCGCGTTCTTCTTGTGCGGCGAGCCGATCGGCACCAGCAGGTTGTCCGACCACAGGGTTCCGCCGGCTTCCGGGAGCGCGAACTGCCACTTGTCGCCCTCTTCGAAATTCAGCTGCGTGATGTCGCCGGACCAGCAGATCACTGCCAGCGCGTCGCCGGAGATCAGGTCTTCCTTGTAGGAGTTGCCCTTGACCTGGCGGATCTGGCCGTCTGCAATCTGCTTCTGCAGGACCTCCAGGGCGTCGTCGTATTCACTCGTGCCCCAGTCGCCGGAAATGTCCACGCCGTTGTCCAGCATGAGCAGGCCCATGGTGTCGCGCATCTCGTCGAGCACTTCCACGCGTCCCTTGAGCTCGGGCTTCCACAGGTCGGATACCGTCCGCAGCCCGCCCGGGACCGCTTCCTTGTTCCAGGCAATGCCCGCGTATCCGGACTGCCAGGTCAGGGAGTTCTTCCGTCCCGGGTCGAAGTCCACGTTCTTCAGGGTCTCCAACAGGTTGGCCGCGTTCGGAATGTTCGCGTGGTCCAGTTCCTGCGTGTAGCCGAGCCGGATCAGGCGGTCCGCCATCCAGTCGGTGAGCGTGATGATGTCCTGTCCGATGTCCTGCCCGGCGGCGAGCTGGCCCTGGACCTTCCCGAAGTACGTGTCGTTTCCGTCGATGTCCTCGGAGTAATTGGCCTGGATCCCGGTTTTCTTGGTGAAGGCCTCCAGCGACGGGTAGGTCTGGGTGGAGTCGTCATAGTCCAGGTACAGGGTCCAGTTGGCCCAGTTGACTTCCTTTTCCTGGTCCGACAGGTCTTCGGCCGGGGACAGCGCACCTGCCGAGCCGGTGTTCGACGAGCCGCCCGTGCCGCCCGTGCCACACGCAGCGAGCAGGCCGGCCAAAGTCAGTCCGCCGGCGCCCATCAGGACGTTCCGGCGGGACATCTGCGCAGCGATCAGGCGTCGCAGGCGTGGGTCTTCAGGTAGTCGTTTCGGCATCTGGTGCTCCTGTTGACGGATCGGGCCTCGCTGGTGCGTCGATACTTGCAGACGCCGGAGACCCCGACAATAGTTTCAGTTGTAAATTTTTGGTTACACGACGAAATCCGAAGCATGTCCCGCTGCCTGCACGTGGATTGTCCCCTCCCGAAGGGCACACCCGCGAAGTACGCACCCGGCGGACGGACGGCCGCACGCAAAAGCCGCTGTGAGCTGCTTCACAACAGATAGTAGCCTCTAGATCGTTGTATTTCGATAGCCTCGGCGGCGAATTTTTTCGGATTCAGCACTTGCGCTCTTCTCATACAACGGATTCAATAGTCAGCAATCCTGCCGGTGGCGGGTATTCGCTTAGGAGGTGGATACGCTTGACCTTGCTTCCCAGTGCCGGCCACGGCCTCATCGGCAACAGCCACAGCCCTGCGGTTGACCAGGTCTCCAAGGCCATCATCGAGCAGTTGCAGGAAGACGGCCGGCGCTCCTACGCCGCGATCGGCAAGGCGGTCGGACTCTCCGAGGCAGCCGTCAGGCAGCGCGTGCAGAAGCTGATCGACTCCGGCATCGTGCAGATCGTCGCGGTCACCGATCCACTGCAGCTGGGTTTTGCGCGGCAGGCCATGCTGGGCATCAAGACCGCCGCCGACCTGCTGGAAGTGTCGGACAAGATCGCCGAACTGGACCAGGTGGACTACTGCCTGGTCACCGCGGGCTCGTTCGACATTCTGGCCGAAATCATTTGCGAAAACGACCAGGATTTGTTGCGGCTGGTCAACCAGATCCGCGGCATTCCCGGTGTCCTGAGCACCGAAACATTCATGTATCTCTCTCTGCGCAAGCAGGAATACAACTGGGGAACCCGATGACACAGACATCAGCATCGCCAAGCACCAGCATCCCGGGCCAAGGCACGCCCGCCGGCACCACGACCGACGCCCCGATGCGCCGGACCTACACCACTCCGATGGGAACGGACCGTCAGCAGGCGGCCCGCGACCACCTGTGGATGCACATGGCCCGCCACTCACCGCTGGTTGCGGGCGGCAACGTACCGGTGATTACCCGCGGCGAGGGCCATCTCATCTACGACGACCAGGGCCGCGAATACATCGACGGCCTGGCCGGGCTCTTCGTGGTCCAGGTGGGCCACGGCCGCGAGGAACTCGCGCAGGCGGCCGCCCGGCAGGCCAGGGAACTGGCCTTCATGCCGCTGTGGTCCTATGCACACCCCGCGGCCATCGAGCTGGCCGAACGCCTGGCCCACCACGCCCCGGGCGACCTGAACCGCGTCTTCTTCACCACCGGCGGCGGCGAGGCCGTGGAATCCGCGTGGAAGCTGGCCAAGCAGTACTTCAAGCTGCAGGGCAAGCCCAACAAGACCAAGGTGATCTCCCGCGCCGTCGCCTATCACGGCACCCCGCAGGGAGCGCTCTCGATCACCGGTATCCCGGACATGAAGGCACCCTTCGAACCGCTGGTGCCCGGCGCTTTCCGCGTCCCCAACACGAACCAGTACCGCGCCCCGGCGGGCCTGGAAGACCCGAAGGCCTTCGGCCGCTGGGCCGCGGACCGGATCGGCGAAGCCATCGAGTTCGAAGGCCCGGACACCGTTGCCGCGGTGTTCCTCGAACCGGTGCAGAATTCCGGCGGCTGTTTCCCGCCGCCGCCCGGGTACTTCGAGCGGGTGCGGGAAATCTGCGACGAGTACGACGTTCTGCTGGTCTCCGACGAGGTCATCTGCGCGTTCGGCCGGATCGGTTCCATGTTCGCCTCCACCGACTTCGACTACGTGCCGGACATGATCACTTGCGCCAAGGGCATGACCAGCGGCTACTCCCCGATCGGCGCGATGATCGCCTCGGACCGCCTGTTCGAACCGTTCAAGCATGGCGACACGACGTTCTACCACGGCTACACCTTCGGCGGGCACCCGGTCTCGGCCGCCGTCGCCATGGCCAACCTGGACATCTTCGAACGCGAGGGCCTGAACAACCACGTCAAGGAGAACGCCCCGGCCTTCCGCAAGACGCTGGAGAAGCTGCTGGACCTGCCGATCGTCGGCGATGTCCGCGGCGAGGGCTATTTCTACGGGATCGAACTGGTCAAGGACAAGGCCACCAAGGAGACGTTCAACGACGAAGAGTCGGAGCACCTGCTGCGCGGCTACCTGTCCAACGCGCTGTTCGACGCCGGCTTGTACTGCCGCGCGGACGACCGTGGCGACCCCGTGGTGCAGCTTGCTCCGCCGCTGACCATCGGCCAGCGCGAATTCGACCAGATCGAGCAGATCCTGCGCTCCGTCCTGACGGAGGGCATGAACCACCTCTGACCGGCAGCGGGACTCCCGGGGAGGGGGCCTTTCCCCCGAAACGGTGAGGGCGGTGGGTGGCGGGCCACCCACCGCCCTCAGCCGGCTTCGCCGCGGACCTGCCGCAGCCACCTACGCCGCGCGGCCAGGCACGGCTCGATGTCGGCCACGCTTTCCAGCGCCACCGCCTGCGGCTCGAGCCCGGCCGCTTCGATGATGATGCCGTACCGTCCACGCTCGGCACCGGCCCACCACTTGCCGCCGTCCTGCCAGAGCGCGAATTCCACCTGCTCACCGTCGACGGCGATGCCCACCATGCGCGGTTCCTGGCGGTCCAGCTCGTCCAGTTGCCGCGGGTAGGCGTCCTTGTCCTCCACCATGGCCCGGGCGCCCAGCCGCATCGTTCGAATGCTCTGCTTTACCTCGTGGGCCGTGGTCAGGACCTGCGCATAAGGCGTACCAAGCCCCGGGTCGCCATGCAGCAGCCCGTGCGGGCCGCCGTCGAAAATCCATTCGCCGACCATGACGCCGCCGTCCCAATCGCGGAGGCCGAAACACGGCAACTCCGGAAAAGTTTCCCGAATGCGCTGCTCCCCTTCGGCCACGATGGCCCAAAATCCGTCCTGGTCCCGCTGTCCCTCAACGCCCATGGAGCAAGTATGGCAGCGGCCTGCCCGGTTTCGCCCGGAAATCTGGCCGCGGGCCCGCGGCCCCGCCGGGCACGTGCACCACGCCCATGTCCCCCGGGCCGGCGATGCCGCCGCCAGGAGGGACAGTCCGGTGCCGGCGCCCTACAGTTCGGCTTTACCGGCCCGCCAATAGCCCATGAACGCCACCTGTTTGCGGTCCACTCCCACGTCCCGGACCAGGTAGCGGCGCAGCCCGCGGATGACCGCCGCCTCCCCCGCAATCCAGGCGTAGAACGGCCGGGTGGAACCGAGGGTCGTTTCCCACAGGATCACCTGGTCAATGTCCACTTCTTCGGGGTCCTCCCCCGTCGCCGGCGCCAGGCCGGCTCCGGGCACAACGACGGCGGCGCGCACCGCTTCGTCCAGCAGCTCGCCGTGCGGGCGGCCGCCCCGCGCCAACCAGGAGACCTGCACGTCCGCCGCAGACCGGATGTCCTGGAAGTCCGCCGGGTCGGGGACCTCGAGCACGGCGTGGCCCGTCATGTGCCCCGGGAGGCTCTCCAGGATGGCCGCGATGGCGGGAACGGCGGTTTCGTCGCCGGCGAGCAGCACGTGCGAAGCCAGCCCGGGCCGCCACTCAATGCCGCCGTAGCTCTTCGCCGTCGCGCAGTTGGCCGCCGCGGCGTTTGGGCCGATGATGGTGACCTCGTCGCCGGGCACGGCGGCGGCCGCCCAGCACGACGCCGGGCCGCCCTTTCCGTCGGCGTCGAAATGCAGCACGAAGTCCACGTCCAGTTCGGGCCCCCGCCCGCCTTCCGCCGGCCGGAAGGCGCGGACGGTGTAGGTGCGCATGGAGCCGCGGCGGGCCGGGTCCATGGCCAGCCACTGCTGGTACCAGCCGCCGCCCAGTTCC